>CAZSXL010000143.1:0-3202 GCA_964611225.1 uncultured Gammaproteobacteria bacterium | reverse complement strand
CGCCACTGACGGCTTGTTGTTTGACGATCAGGCGATTGCAGTAACAGTGACCAAGCGGCCCGCACCGTGCTGGCTCGTTTTGCCTCTACCACTACCGGTTTGAATTTTGCCAGCCACTCTCGCCACCGTTCCACATCATCGGTCTCTGGACAAATTAAAACAACTGGCCCACTAGGCTGTTGTAATAAGCCATGCATGATGGCAACACAGTCTTGGCTGCCTTGGTAGAGCACCGTTGTGGGTTGGGTTTGCTGATGTAAATCAGCCACCACCGCCTGGACAACCTGCACCCGCGCTGGAGATAGCCGTAATAACGATTTAGTAATGTTCGGTTGTAGCGGTAAGTTGACACTACTACTAGTCTGTCGCTTTAACCAGGTTGGTAACGCAGCCAATAAGGCTGCAGCTTGGCTAATATAATAAAAATCGGCAAACCACTGCAACCAGTCCCAGTAAGCCGCTGGGATAATAGTGCCGGTAGTAATGGTAATGAGTTTGGCGCGTGCAAACGGAGCACAGTCTAACGCAGCCACTACGCCAATGATGATGTGACTACGCCACGGTACCCAGACGACCTCGCCGACAGACAATGACAATTCGGTAGCGTACGTAAAATGATCTTTGCCACGGATACTGCGTATCAGTGGCACCACACTGACATACCTTGTCATTAGATCAAGCTAAATTGTGCTACTAACAGCCCAGACCCACGATCAACTTCATAGGACAGTAAATTACTTTGAATACCAGCATTGGATAAGACTCCTGACAATAATACGAGGGTACGGAATTCGTTGACGGACTGCGCTGATTCCGCCAGTTCTAAATTAAACGATTGCAGCTGAGTGAGGTCTCCCAGTTTAACTGCATCCAAGACCGCTTTATCGAACGACTGGGCATCCGGCGTTAAAGTATGTCCAAGTTCAGCTGAACTAATCACCGCAATCCGCTTGTTACTTTTTAAAGCCACGGAACGTAACATGGCACCAAATTTAAAATGTTCCTCAATGGACAGCTGCGCTAAACTCACTGGGATAATTTTTACGGCCGGCAAATGTTGGGTCAGATGGTACAAAGCAACGGCGGCGCCATAATCCAACTCTGGCTGTGTAATCATATTCACCGATACAGCGTGCTGATCGGCATATTCGCGAATTTTAGAGACTAGCTCAATGTCACCATGTAAGCGCAGTGAGGTAGTGTTGTCCCCAAAATCCTCATAGGTACAGATAAATTCTGGCGCGTAGTTGACCGAGAAAGCAGCTTGGCTCATCGGCGCATGTGGTGACACCAACAACAAGGTGTCTGGTTGCATCACGTACAGTTCGCCTTCCAAATCTTTCAACGCCGCGCGGGTTTTGGCTAGTTGCGAACCAGGCGTTTCCATACCAGGTAACGTACTAGGAGAGTGGGGGATAATGGCAGCAAAGACGAGTGACATAATTACTTCTTTTTAGCTGGCTCTTTAGTACTCTTCTGTTTGGTCAAGCGCAGTGGCTTACCGGTTTCATGTAGTTTTAACCCCGCTTTATTGGTGGTCAACACATTTTGATATCCACCCAATTGATCTAGCACTGTATCTGATAACACCGGGCGCTTCTTACCCTTGTCGATCACATAAATTGTATCGCGTTCGGGGATTTTGAGCAAAGTACCATCCGCATAGGTTTCCGGGCTACCATCCTCATAGGAAGCAATTAACTCTGGTGATTCAGCATGAATGGCGTAGCCTTTAAAACGATTATCCAGGATGGATTTAGACCAAACCGGATGAATGACCTGATCGTCATCTAAATAAACGACGGCACCGGTAACGGCATTTTGCAGGACGGCTCCTAACGGGTATTTATCAGCTTCGGTAATGGGCGGTGCTTCCGGTATACCATCCAAGTCAGCCTGGCTAATGGGAATGACTTCTTCTGGGTTATAACCTAGCTGACGAAACACTTCCGCTGAGGTAATGGCGCGTCGTTTGTGATCACTATCAATCAGGTAAATTCCACCCGACGGTGCTTGGATGAGGATAAACTTTGGGACCACAATCGGGTCGCCGGCATCATAGCGCTCAATCACTGAACTATCGACGGCAATAATCCGACTGGGATCATAGTTTGCTAACAAGGCTGTGTAAGAGGTGATCGGCCGCAGTTCATTACGTTCTAATTTATACACCGTACCAGTATTATAATCCTGCAATAAACTTAAGTTAGGATAATACAGAATATCACTAGCTCGATTTGGGAAAAAACGTTCCATCACGTCAAAAAACAATGAATTACCACCGACACTGGAATTACCACCGTGATAACCCAACCATGGTGTGTAGGTGTACAACACGGCGGTTGCTTGATTTTGTGGGGTAATGGGGACACCATCTAATGTAGACTTAGTAATACCGACGCCCCAACCAGACACAGTAGAATTATCAGCACTCAAATCAGCTAAATAGGAATCACGAATGCGGCTACCGGCAGCATCCAACTGTTTAGCGAAACCTTTGTACTTTACAACTTGTGGATCCGTTTTACTGCAGCTATCACAGACGCCATAGCCCAACACCCAATCCAATAAAGCTGTATTGGTACCAGTGACTAAACTAGATTCTTTTTGAATAGTGGCTAGCAAAAATTGAGCATTCAAACGATAACGGTATGAAGTGTTGTAAATAATTTCCGCGGCTGATCGGGCAGCACCATCGATATCAGTAGTGGTATAGGTAGCTAGAATGCTATCTTCCCGATCAAGAAAATTTTGAATACCAGAAAAAGACATCCGGGTATAGTCAGTCAAATCATCATCCGTAATGATTTTATGCGGATTAAAAGTCGCCGCTTGCAGCACGGTTGGAACAAGAAGGGCTAATCCTAGGCAAATTTTTTGGAACATAACACTTTGATTATAGCTTAATCTGTGGTATTGTTCAACCCTATGCGCGTCACTATGTTAGGAGTTGAGCTGGATCCAATTACTGCCGACAATGCTCTCCGGACCATTCAAGGTTGGCTGCAAGCGGGGACCATGACCATACCACGGATTGTGCTGACCCCTAATCCGGAAATGCTAGGGTACGCCCAACATCCTCCTGAAGTTAAAGCTATCTTGAATAGTGGCAATCTGAACTTGCCGGATGGTATTGGTCTAAACGTATGCAGTGGCGCACCTCAACCAGAGGTCGTAACGGGCACCAATGTCGTGTCATCAC
>CAZSXL010000142.1:0-3218 GCA_964611225.1 uncultured Gammaproteobacteria bacterium | reverse complement strand
TTTTTTGCGTGGTGTTTTGATTTCCCTGGAAGTACTTTTTCTGCTCGGTGTCGGTTTTTATCTATCGCAGCCAAAGTTTTACCATATCCTGGTCATCGGCTCTGATCAGCGTAATGATGAACATGCCAGATCCGACGCGCTGATGGTCGTGTCTATTCCCAGGAGCAAACAAGATCCGCTGTCATTAACGATGGTGCCACGTGATACTAAAATTGAGCACGCTGACAAAGGGTTACAAAAGATCACACATTTTTATGCCATGTGGGATGATACCGTGGATCGGATGGGTAACGTAGAACTGACCCAATCTGTCGTGGAAGATTTATTAGATATTAAAATACACGGCACAGTAGAAGTGACCTTTGATAGTTTTACCGATATTGTGGATATAGTAGGCGGTGTTGATATTAGCACAGGGCATGTGGATGGAGCCGAGGCCCAAGAGTTGGTACATAATCGGTTTGTCCAAGCCGAGGGTGATTTTGGTCGGGCCGCTGAACAGCGCGAAATTTTTAAAGCGGTGCTAGATAAAGCCAAGAGTCCACTGGTCGCGAGAAAAATCTATGACTATTTGCAAACCAGTGAGCGGGCGCGCTTACGGTTATCCATGCCAAGTCTCGTGAGCTTTGGCTTGGCTTATGTGGTTGGGCATCGTGGTGTAACGGTACCGGTCATGGAAGAGGTGGTGTTACCAGGTGAAGGTCAGCGTATTTACACCCCATCCTTTGGTAAATCACTGTATTATTGGGTGTTGGATGAGGAGGGGACGCAAGAGGTTGTAGATAAGTATCTGCAATAATGTTCAAGCTATCTCCATATAAACTAACCATGTACGAAACCTGTCCGCAACAGTATAAGTTTACCTATGTTGATTACATCGCGGATGAATACAAAACACCCAAACCTTATTTGACGATGGGTGCCCATGTGCATAATAGCTTGAAAGATTTTTATGAGCAGGTGGCACCAGCGGATCGTACCTTCGAAATTTTGGAACAGTTGCTGCGCAAACGGTGGAAAGAAAACCGTCAAGGGTTTCGCAATGTGGATGATGAGCGGGAGTGGGGATTGAAAGCGTTGCAAATGCTGAAACTATACGTGTTGAAGAATGATGTCATTAAAAATCCGGTCATGCTAGAAAATTACTATGACATGGAGGTGACGGAAGATATTAAAGTATTAGGACGAATCGATCGGGTGGATCACGATGCGGAAGGTTTACATGTGATTGATTATAAAACAGGCAAGTTTGACCCGGCAGAAGTTTCCGATGAGCAGTTGGCGATCTATGCCATGATTATTCACGCTAACCAAACGATTCCAGTGTACAAAGCGTCCTATCTGTACTTGGCAACCAACCAACTGTATAGTATTGATATCTCTGAAGACTTGTACGAACCCATTACCGAGGAGCTCATTGAGAAAGTAAATCTAATTAAAGCTGATCGAGAGTTGGCTCCCAAAATTAGTTCACGCTGCAAGCATTGTGATTTTATCGAGATTTGTCCTAAGTCCACCGAAGCTAAACAATTTATTGAACAGTTAAAACATGTTCCCGCTTAACCCAACAATTGTTTACGATTTAGAAAGCAAAAAAACCTTTGCCGAAGTGGGTGGGTACAATAATAATGCTTTATTAGGTGTATCTTTCCTTGGTTTGTATTCTTACACGCAAAATCAATATTTTAGTTTTTTTGAAAAGGACTTACCTAGACTGGAGCAGATTTTACTGGCTGAAAAACCGACTATCGTCGGTTTCAACTCGATTAGTTTTGATAATGTAGTCTTGCAGCCCTACTTCAAGACCTTAAAGATGAATGAACTGCCACAAGTGGATATTCTGGCAGATATCCATCGCACCTTGGGGTTTCGCATGAAATTAGAGAGTGTCGCCCAAGCTACTTTGGGTGAAGGTAAATCTGGTAGCGGTTTAGATGCTATCCGGTATTATCGAGAAGGTAATTTTGATGCTTTGGCCAAATATTGTTTAGACGACGTTCGGATTACCCGTGAGGTGTATGAATATGGTTGTAAGCATGGTTACATCTTATATACCTCTGGTGGAGAATATTTTCATATGCCAGTTGAATGGTCAACCCAGCCTAACATCATGCAAGAGTTACAACGAGCTTACCAAAACCATAATCAGGTTAAGCTGGTCTATGTACAGCTGACAGATACCGCACGTACAGTGCTCAACATCGAACAAGCTGACATTCTAGATTTAGACGAAAAAACGGCTACTGTATATTCGCATAGCGATAACAGTAAGCATCTTTGTCAGATTGATCGGATTACCGATCTTACGATACAAGAGCAAACTTCAGCTTATCAAGAAAGTTTGTTCTGACGCGGTATCCAGTAGGGAGAACACTATGTACGCTATAATAGCGTGCGCGAATACTTGGACCAAACAGCTCAATCAAAACGCGTTCGGGTACAGATTTGAATTGTCCAATCGTATGAATCTGGAAGGCGTGTAGCACTTTAGCGGTGCGGCGGCCAATGCCGGGTAGCATATCGATGGGTACGGTGCTGGAGTTAGAGTAAGACATATGTTCGTAATTGGTAGTTTAGTATTTGCGGATAATACCTAATACCCGACCTTGAATGACTACATTGCGTACATTAATAGCTTTGTACTTGGTGTTGCGTGGTTGTAAGCGCACATAATTTTTTTCGCGATGGTATTCTTTCAGAGTGGCCGAACCATCTTCTAGTAGAGCTACGACGATGTCACCGTCACTGGCATAATCTTGTTTTTGGATCACTACAAAGTCGCCATCATCAATCAGGCTTTCAATCATCGAGTCACCTTTTACTTTCAAGACGTAGGCATTTTTGTTATCAATCATGTGGCGGGGGACAGTCAGAGTTTCAGTGCGTTCTTCGATCGCTTCAATTGGTAAACCAGCGGTGATCAATCCAGCAATGGGTAGTTCTACCATACTACCGACTAGATATGGTCCAACTTTAGATACCTTTGATCCTTTACTAGACATTTTAATATCACGTGCCTTACCAAAGCCACGTTCCAACATCCCCATCTCTTCTAATTCTGACATGTGTTGGTGAACGGTCGATAGGCTATTGAGCTCGAACTTCTGCCGGATTTCTTCCAGCGTAGGATAGTAGCCATGTTCTAGTTGAAAGGCTTGGATGAAATCAAGGATTTGTTTTTTCTTTTTTGTGATCGCAGGCATAAAAACACTGTAACC
>CAZSXL010000141.1:0-3231 GCA_964611225.1 uncultured Gammaproteobacteria bacterium | reverse complement strand
CCCTTGGCTTTTATGTACGGTGATGGCCCAGGCTAAGCGTAGTGGTAGTTGGTTGATTTTTCCTAGTGGCTTACCATCTTGATCCATTGCCCATGTTTCTTGCTGGACGGTAATTGTTTTGCCTGTGGTGGTCTGAATCGTCACACTATCATATGCAAAGCCGGTGACCACACCCATGGTTCCATTAATGTAGCCAGCCTTACTATTATTTTTGAAACACATGACCGTGGCCCCTATTTTTAACACTAGTTCTTCTGGAGCCAGACAGTATTTTTTCAGCAGTTTGACGGTATCTTTTTTACCGCTGCTGGTCATTTGAAATAACTGTTGTTCGCCCGGTATCTGCTTTAATTCGGCGGCATTAATCAGATCCACATCCACGTTATGTGTATATAGGCGCGTCGGCGTAAGGTTCGCTGGTACGGTAGTTTCCAAGCGGGCTTGGAGTTGTTCAATGGTGCTGTCGGTTAAGTCACCACTGCGAATGTCTTGCAAAATCGCTAGCAGTGGATCATCGGTTTGGCGATAGACCATATCCAAGTAGCACACTACTAAATCTTCCATTTGTTCCCAAACGCGGGATTGAAAGGCAAATTCTATCGGAGCATTGCCGCGGGTAATGGGTGGTAATTGAAAAAAGTCTCCGGATAATATTACTTGGATGCCACCAAAGGGCAGGTCGTTGTTGCGCATGACGCGTAAAATAAGATCAACCGCATCTAGTCTAGGGGCATCGAACATGGAAATTTCGTCGATGATCAACACATCCGTGTTAGTAAACCGGGTATGCAGATACTCCTTTTGCATCAGTGCATCTAAAGTGTATTCACTAATCCGATCCGCAATGCCTAACCCAGACCAGGAGTGAATGGTCGTACCTCCCAAGTGGGTAGCGGCAATACCGGTAGAGGCAGTGACGGCCACTTTTTTACCCGCTTGCCTAACCAACTTAATGAATTGGTTCAAGAGATAGGTTTTACCGGAACCAGCTGGGCCCGTGAGTAAGACGTTACGTCCAGCCTGAAGATACGCTAGCGCTTTAGATTGCTTCACTAGCGAATGGCTAACAATTCAATATCAAAATGCAAAGTAGCATTGGGTGGAATCACGCCACCAGCACCGGAAGCGCCATAACCAAGGTTGGGAGGAATCACTACGGTGCGTTTACCGCCCACTTGCATGCCAGTGACACCTTCGTCCCAGCCAGCAATTACTTCACCCATATCTAGGCGAAACGTAAATGGTGCACGCTGTACCGAACTATCAAACACAGTGCCATCATCTAAACTGCCAGTGTAATGCACCTCGACGGTGTCACCAGACTTGGCTGCTTGGCCACTGCCGACTAAGGTATCTTCAAATTGTAAACCGGATGGAGTGGAATGCATAGGTGACTAGTGTAGCAAACAATAATGTCCTTTGGGAAGGATTGGTGGCAGACGATGAGGGGTCTGCCAGCCCTGGGAGCCTCTAGTTGAGGCGCCAACCCCCGACGACCCGAGACAGTTCAGTGGTCTTGTTGCCCCGCGTGATGTTTGCGGACTGCAGGAAGAAGAACTGGTGCTGCGGCAGTAGGGTGAGTGTATCCGCGGAGCTGCCGGGGCGAACGATGCACTGGCCGAGCGAACTCGGTTGGAACAGTTCAAGCTGTGTTTCTCCAGCAGTCTGGACGTCGATTGCGACGGGACCAGTCAGGTCTGCGATCTGCACACAGATGGCCATTTCGTCCGCAGCGATGTAGGGGATGGGATTTTCATTCCACTCCCAGTCACTCTGCTGGCTCTGGCCGTAGGCTGCGTAGGCCACGCAACAGGCGAACATGATCCCGAACATGAGGATGGACTTCGACATGAAAACTCCGGTTGGAGTTACATTAATAGTAAAGAATGAATAAAAAGTCAACTCTTCAACTGCACTTTGTGTTGATCCTTAGCTTGTCGAATATCAAATGAATAGTTCAGTAAGTTGATACTTTTTACTGACCACGAACGTCTCGAGTACTGTATTCTTACTGGATCGTAGCTGAATCTTTTTCGATGTAGCTTTGGTTTTAGTTACTTTAATATGTTTATTCGTGATTACAGCACTATCAGATTTAGACATTGTACCTGTCTTTGCATTGACTTTAATGATCAGTAGGGTTACTTTAGCTCCTTTTTTAGCAGTCACAATGACTTCGTCTTTATGATTACTGCGTAGGTCTTTAAGGATCATCGCAGCTTGATCGAAACCGGATTTTTTAATGGAGACTTTGTCTATAATGTCACCAGTGTATAGATTGATCAAATAGACTTTCTTACCTTTTTTGTGCAGCACAATCCCGTAGCCAGAATCCGTATACTGAGAAACCATGGTGTCGGTTGACGCGGTTGAGGTAAAAATCGTGTATGTATGTTCACCGGTCGCATCTGTCACTATAATGGTTCCATTAGCTGCTCCGGTCACACTCACAATATTGGTCTCACTAGGAACAGTATCATCCGTATCAGTGGCATTATCGGCGTAACCAGCCGGAGCCGTGCTGCTGCATAGGGTGGTAGTGCTAGTCGTTACACCCTCACCATCACTATCACCATCGATATAGTAGGTTTGGTCTGCGTTCACAGTAGCATCAGTATCGCTGCAATCTACAATAGTGGTAGGATCCAAAGTATACAGTAGACCACTACCAGCCACGCCATCACCATCGGCATCAATCAAAAACGCTCCAATTAAGGCTGAACCAACATTGCTGTTGTAGGTGTTAGCGCCCACTAATAACTCATCAAAACCATCTCCATTCAGGTCACCCTGGCCAAGCGCTATACCAAAGGCATCACCCGCTGCGCCAGTAATACTGGTGAATGTGGATAGACTGGCAGCATCAGCATCTCCGCCCAACAGATAAATAGTCCCAGCACTTGAACTAACCGTTGCAGCTCCAATCACAATATCTAATCTACCATCCGCATTAAGGTCAACGGTGGTTATTTTACCAACTCCATCACTAGCCGTAACACCGGTAAACTCAGTCAACCCCGTAGTGCCCAAACTAAATGTTCCAGAAGTAGGCACGGCACCACCACCCTCTACCAGATAAACGGCTCCAGCGTCCGTAGCACCATCATCATTGTTAGGGGCCGCTACTAAAATATCCGCATAGCCATCACCGGTCACATCGCCGACCGCTACGTGCGTACCAGCCTTGTCACCAGCGGCTTCACCGGTAACCTCTGCTACCCCACTTGCAGG
>CAZSXL010000140.1:0-3252 GCA_964611225.1 uncultured Gammaproteobacteria bacterium | reverse complement strand
CTGAATTTCTGTCAGCAATGTTTCTATTTGGGTTTCGGTGGCATAGCCATCCACACTGTGATTCGTTTCCACTGGGTCACCAGCAATAATAACGCGATTAGCATAAGGGATAGCCACATAAGACAGACCTAAGTCAGCGATCGAAGTAAACGTAGCGGCGTTATAATCCATAAAGTCATCCGGATAGTTAGCAGTCAATGCTGTTCCCATGACAAATGGGTCGCGCTCTGTGACTACCCAAGCGTCACTACTGACTGTGTCGGTGTTTGTAACTGGGGGGAGTAAGCGCCAATCGGTCACGGTGAGCTCTTTGGTTTCAGGAACATCAGCGATGGTCAATGAGCGTAAGTAATCAATATCGTCTGGTGCAAATAATTCGTAACTGCGTGGTCCTAAGTTGTTGCGTGAAAATCGGTACTGCAACACATCACCTTTGGCGATTCCTTCAATTTCCACAAACCAGCGGCCATCGCTTTGCTCCGTCATCGCATAAGCTGTGGTGGTAGCATCCGTAGTGGACGTGTCATCTAACTCAAGATAGGGGATGTCGTCCGCCAGTAAGCTATCTTCCGTATCCAAGTACACATACAGAGCTTTGTTCTTGGTCCGGAAGGTGGCGTAATCAGACCAAATACCAGTGCGATCACCGAGAAACACTGCGCGGTAGCGAATGCGGTAATCCCGATCTTGCTTTAAGCCAGATAGGTGAATAGTTATGTTCTTACTTTTTTTACTGGTTCTAGCTTGAAAAAACCCCAACACTTTTCGATATTGATTGCGACCCGCACGGCGATCGTACAGTTCAAACTTGAACTTTTTGGCGGCCCGCACATTCACAAACTTGACGGTAACGGTAGTGGTACCAATCTTATCATCGGTAATGGGATGGATAGAGGCGGTGCCAGCCTGGACCGTATGGCCAAAGGTGATAGCACTAACCAGACAAACTAAGAAAGCGATTTTTTGCATAGAGCTATTCTAGCAGCTTATGGGCTACCGACACAATAACCGTGCTCGGTAAGTTGGTTGGGATAATAGTGTACTGAGTTGTCGCTGGTAAAGCTAGCACCTCGCGTTCAGCATACTGGGCACCTTTCAAGGCTTCCAGTGTCCCGGTCCGTGTTAATAATGGACTCGCCCAGCTCCATAAGGTATCCAGTGGTGCTACGGCTCGAGCAGTAACGTGATCATATCGTCCGGATAATGTCTCAACACGTCCGGTGATCACCGTAACATTTTTGAGTCCAAGTGTAGCTACACAGTGTTTGAGAAACTTAGTTTTTTTGCCGATACTATCCACCAGTGTCATCTGAATGGTTGGTTCCATAATCGCGATCACCATACCAGGAAAACCACCACCGCTACCAATATCTAGTACTTGGTCGCCTGGTTGTAGGCGCTTTAGCTCTAAGAACAACCTACTAGGCACAACATGGTGTGCAGACAGCTGATCGATATCTTGGCGCGATACCAAATTGACTGTTTGGTTGGCGGTGCGCACCAAGTTACAGTATTGTTCTAGCGTGGCGGGCATAAATATAGTGGGTCACTACAATTGCGCTACCGGCGACCAATAAGCCAGCGGCTATGTCAGCGACATAATGATAATGTGTATATAAGGCTTCTAACATAATAAAGGCAGTCATTGGAATATACAACGCACTTAATGGTTTTAGATGTTTCCAAATATAATAGGTAAACACTGCTACTTGGGCGACGTGCAAACTAGGCATGGCCGCCAGCCCCTGTACTAAGTAACTAGCCGTATAATTTGCCCCAGCACTGGCGGTATAGAGATCATATTGGTAGTACATGATCGGCAGCGCTTGTTGCAATAGTGGTGAAGTCGGCAGTGTATAGACAAATGGGCCAATGGCTGGGAATAGCAGATAGCCAAAGGTACCTAGTAGTAGTGAGATCACCGTCGCACAAAACACTTTATGAAACAGCGCCACACTTTTAAGACTAAAGACAGCAAAACTTAATAAAAACATAAACTCATAAACGGTCGTGTACCAGGCAGCCGAGTCCACATACGGATCAATGAACGGATGCCACCATAACACACCATCAATCAACCAGCGCAGCCATTGATCGGTGTGTTGTAAGAAAGCGTCGTAGTTAGCCGGGTTCCACACCCCGACATTAATTTTTAGGTTTAAGTGAATGACTAAGGTCAAATAGAATACTAACCAGACGCGGCTAGAAAATAAAAAACTGTCTCGAACGATGGTTCCAATGGCTGGTCTAGTAGTATGAATAATCTTCCATAAGATATGAATGACTGCCAAGATAAACCAACTCACCCCAATGCGTTTAAAAAAGATGAACCACAAGCTGTCGTCGATAAATCGCAAGGGCAGGGGAGACAGGGCAAAAACAATAGCCACCACCGTAAAGGTGATGGCTACGATCAGTTCTTCTGGGTAGATGAACTGGAAAAGTTTTTTCAGAGTGATTTCACTAATTGTTCAAACACTGCTGGAAAGCGTTTGGCTAACTCGGCTAAACTTTTACGATCCAGTTCAATTTGCTGAACACGTAGTTGAGCGCGCAGTTTGCTGTAGTTCAAACCCAATGGTCGGACACCGGCATTGATACTGACGGCCCAGTTGGCTTTACTTAAGCGTTTCTTTTGCTTGCGACCTCGATACGCATTGACACCAGCGCGGGTGACAGCGGTCTTGGCTAAGCGGATGCGGTTTTTGCGGCCCCATTTGAAGCCTTTAGCTCGCTTGAGCAGGTTGTGGCGGCGCTTAACATGGGCGACACCTCGTTTAACACGTGGCATATGGTTGGTAGGTAAACTAGTTACTGTTGATTAATGGCTCGGCGGATGGTGCGTTGATACACGTCTGAAATTTCAAAGTCGCTGCGTTTATTACGCTTGGCTTTGCCAGTCTCACGGGCATTGAAATGATCTTGTCCAGGAGTGCGTAAGATCAAACGGCGTTTTTTGCCACCGGCTACCTTCACACGCTTGCTGATACTCTTAATGGTCTTTAATTTGGGCATACATTATTACTAAATTATCGTTATTTCTTTGGCATCATGATGGCAGTCACTTTACCGCCTTGTTGTGAGACTTGGCTTTCGATCGTCGCAACGTCGAGCAACTGGTTCATGAAATCTTGGACCACTTGACGACCAATTTCGGGATGGGCTTTTTGGCGGCCGCGTAACAATAGTTCTACTTGTACCTTGTTACCTTCTTCCAGGAATTTGCTGGCTTGCTTCACCCGCACTAGCACA
>CAZSXL010000139.1:0-3342 GCA_964611225.1 uncultured Gammaproteobacteria bacterium | reverse complement strand
AAGATCGAATTGTCCTCGGCTCAAGAAACTGAGATCAATCAACCGTTCATTGCCAATGATCCCAACACCGGACCAAAACATTTGGTCATCACCATGACGCGCTCCAAGCTAGAAGAGTTGGTGGGCGAGTTAGTCGACAAATCGATGGGACCTGTGCAGGCGGCCTTAAAAGATGCTGGCCTAAAAGCCAGTGATATTCATGAAGTAGTGTTGGTGGGTGGGATGACCCGCATGCCAATGGTGATTCGCAAAGTGAAAGAATTTTTCGGTAAAGAACCACACGCCGGTGTTAATCCAGATGAGGTGGTAGCCATTGGAGCCGCTATCCAGGCTGGTGTCATGCAAGGTGAAGTAAAAGATATCTTGTTACTGGATGTCACACCGTTAACGTTAGGCTTAGAGACCTTAGGCGGTATCCGCACTCCACTGATTGCCCGTAATACTACGATCCCAACTTCGAAGAGCCAGGTCTTTAGTACCGCGGCCGACAACCAAACCTCGGTCGAGATTCATGTCTTGCAAGGTGAGCGTGAAATGGCCACTGATAACAAATCGCTTGGTAAGTTTGTGTTGAATGGTGTACCACCAGCGCCGCGTGGGATGCCCCAAGTAGAAGTCAGTTTTGATATTGATGCTAATGGTATCTTGAATGTCAAAGCCAAAGATAAAGCCAGCAACAAGGAACAAAGCATTCGTATTACAGCTTCAACCGGCTTGAGTAAGGAAGAAGTCGAGAAGATGGCCAAAGAAGCGGAACTGTATGCCGAGCAAGATCGCGTCAAGAAAGAATTGATTGAAACCAAGAACCTCGCCGAGACGATGGTCTATACCACCGAGAAAGCGCTCAAGGAACATGGTGACAAGCTTCCACCGGAAGACGTGAAGAATATCCAAGATAAGATGCAGGATGTGAAGCAGGCTTTAACCAGTGATGATATCGAGAAGGTAAAGAAAACTTCTGATGATCTAGCCACCGCTGCCCAAAAGATTGGTGAGATTATGTATAAGGCACAGGCGGAAGCGGAGAAGAATAAGGCTGGATCTGCTTCGCCAGAGGCTTCGCAGGATTCCAGCGCAGAATCCAAACCCGCCGAGGGCGAGGTGGTTGAAGATGCGGAGTTTAAGGAGAAGCCAACTGACGAAAAGAAAGCCTAACTGAATTGAATAATCCCTCTCAGGGGTAATTCCCGGGGAGGGAAGGGATAGTAATGACTTATAAAGAATTATTTTTTAAATGTAGCAAGGTATTTTTTATTGGTCTTGGTATCCTCTTAATGATCCTTGCCACTCTAAAAATTATCAGCATAAGTTTTATAGCGGACCTTGTTACAATAATTGGTATACTTTCTATTTGGTGGTATTATCGAGGTCAAAAGAAAACAGAAACAGACGTTGTTAACTCAATTCAAAGGGAAGTCAAGCGGAGAGCTAGTGCTGCAGAATCCCTCGCGGACTTGCTGCCAGTTGTTGATATGAAAAGAAAGAATGTCTTAAGAATGCAAATGGAAGTTCTTTTTGGAAATATTCAGCAAGTCGTTTTTAACTCCCTAATAAGTAATGGTTATCTTTATCAAGCTCTTGATACTGATGGTGCCAATCATATTATTGATTACTACGCCAGCTGTGATGTGGTCTTAAATGGTGTGCTCAATACAAGGATCGCTTACTCAAATATGGCTGATGAAGCTTTTTTAGACAGAGTCATAGAATTTTACCGTCTTTCTGCACGCATGATATATGTGGATTCACAAATCTTTTTAGGTATAGCTACTTCCGAAGAATATGCAGAAAAAGCAAGATACAACGAAGAGGCCAAAGCTTTGGCACCTAAATATTTTGCTCAACAGACATCAAAATAGTTCTCAGAACTGGAGATAAACTAAAAACCGTGTATACTATCCAAACATGTCCAAATAAATAGACCTCTACCCTGAACACCAGAAAACATTAATTAGAAACACCTCCCTTTCCTGAAAGGAGAGGGAATGAGGGAGAGGTCGAAAGCATTATGTCCAAAGATTATTACAAAGTACTAGGTGTCGATAAAGGCGCGTCGCAAGACGAGATCAAAAAGGCTTTTCGCAAATTAGCGCACCAACACCATCCGGATAAATCATCCGGCGATGAAGCTAAATTCAAAGAGCTGAACGAGGCTTACCAAGTGGTGGGGAACGCTGACAAACGCAAACAGTACGATCAGCACGAAGCGGACTTTGAACAACAAGGTGGCTTTGGCGGTGGTCATACTTGGGAAGATGTTATGCGCCAAGCTCGGCAGCAACAGCAGGGCGGTGGTGGCTTTTCACAAGGTGGCATCAACTTTGATATGGGCGATATCGGCGACATGTTCGGCGATCTATTCGGTTTCGGCGGCGGCGCTCGCTCGGGCCGGCATCGCGCTCAAGGTTCTGACATTGAAGTCAAGGTCGATTTAGAGTTTAACGAGGCTGTGTTTGGTAAAGAGAAAGAACTAGAAGTCTATAAAACCTCGGCCTGCAAACGCTGCCATGGGGATGGTGCTGAACCAGGCAGCCAGAAAAAAAGCTGCAGCACCTGTGGTGGTCAGGGTGTGGTTGAACAAATTCAGCGCACTATTTTAGGCGCCATGCGCACGCGCGGTGTTTGCCCAGATTGCCGAGGAGCGGGTTCAAAACCGGAGAAGACCTGCACAGATTGTACCGGCACGGGTGTCAAAAAACAGAACGCCAAGTTTACGGTGAAGATTCCAGCGGGTATTGATGATAACCAAATGATACGGTTAGACGGCGAAGGTGAAACCGCTGCCTATGGTGGCAGCGCCGGCGACCTGTATGTCCGCGTGCGTGTGAAACCAGCTAAAGGGTTTACGCGCCATCATCAAGAGATTTTATCTGAAGTGACGGTGTCGTTTGCCCAGGCTGCCTTAGGTACCCATGTGGATATTGCCACCATTGATGGTCAAGTTGAACTAAAAATTCCAGCCGGGACACAATCTGGCAAAGTCTTTAAATTAAAAGGGCGGGGTGTGCCGGCCATTGGCGGGGGAGATCGTGGCGATCAATTGGTCACGGTCACGGTGAACACTCCAGCCAAGCTGTCAAAACAAGAAAAGAAACTATATAAGGAATTGGCCAGCCTCCATGATGAGGCAGTCGATAACGGTGGTGGGTTGTTTGGTTAACTACGATCGTCGTCATCGGAAAACATAGTCGTAAAGGTAACCCCGTACCGATTTTATTAGTAATCAGCTTTACTTTACTATTAGCTGGGAGCATCTGGTATTCCATCAATGCTTGGCACATTTCTACTGCCATAGAAACAACCGGTACAGTCACGGCTATTTTGCCGCAAGGTAAAGGTGAC
>CAZSXL010000138.1:1460-3362 GCA_964611225.1 uncultured Gammaproteobacteria bacterium | reverse complement strand
GGGTAAAGTAAGTAGTGATCAATTTAAAATAATCCCCACCCCTTTCCTAAAATAGGAAGGGGTCGCCCCTCAAGGGCGGGGGTAGGTGTTCAAGGGGCGGTGTTACCTAGTCTGTAAAAACGTCGCCGCTCGACGCGCGCGTAAACGGTAATACCCATCACCAGATTTATACTTTACATCCTCGTAACGCCAAATGCGTTCGGTGATCCGTCCAGCGCCGTCCAATAAAATACGCAAACGATGTTGTTTAGCCGCTGACCAATAAGCATACTTATCTTTATGATTAGCATGAAACCGATACAAGTAGGTATTCTGCCGCTGTGAGGTGATGACATCATCAAACTGTACCAGGCCAGTTTCTTTTAAACCATCAGCATCATCTAACACGAAGGAATCAAAGGTTAAGGGTTGATCTAACTTACCATCATGGTTACCATTCCACGAAGTAGAAGGTTGATTGAGCTGAACATTGTAGTACAACCATTCTTTTGGTAGATACCCTAAACTGTATTGAAAGGTTTCTCCTGTACTATCGGTGATGCGCACGCGTAACAAGGTAGAGCTATTATCTCCTTTAGCTTTAAACTGTAACACTTGACTGCCAGCTGATAAGGTTTTACTTAAGGTCACTGGTGCGTAGCAGTTATCGGTATCCGTAAAGGTATAGCGCACGGTCATTTTTCCGGAGTCATGATCATCCACACTACCATCGGTGCACACCGTACCAGCAAAGTGCCAACCCGCACTGGTGGTAAAACTATCCAGCACAGTGGCACCGGGCAAGGTTTGATCTTTGAACCACTGTCCGGTTAATTCTTCAACCACAAATTTATACGCATTGGCGGATTCTTTAGGCGTAAAGTCATCCTCAAACAAACCAAATTGCGAATCACTGACGGATTCGTCGTCGGTAGTATCTACCAAGCTATACCAAAATACTTTTTCGACATCCGATATGGCTAAAGCCATGGTATACAGTCGGGTCAGATATTCGGCTTGGCGGCGCGTGCTGACACCATCATCGCCCGTTTGCCAACCTACTTCGGTCAGCCACAGTGGCACAGTGGCCATCTCAAAACGGTTCAGCACCGCTTTTACATTATAGAGATCAATGGGCAACGTATTTAAACCACTAGCAGTGGCTTCTGGGCCATAATTCAAAGAATCATTGGAGGTGCGATATGGGTGAATGGCCATCACATCAATCGCACTTGTATCCTCTAGCAAGGGTAATACCGTCTCTAAAAAAGTATAGTCTGATCCTGACAAGCCACCAAAAATGATCTTGGCATCAGGACTACCTTGCTCGGCAGCGGCAATCGCGCTATCTAACAGGTCGGCATAATCGCCCTCATCCCCTGTCCAAAAACTGTCATGGTTCGGTTCATTCCAAATTTCCCAATAGGTTACCCGACCAGCATACCGTTGCGTAACGGTTTCCACATAATCACTCCAAGCATCCAGATCGGGTGGGTAAAATTCATAATCGGTGGCACCAGGATTATCCGACGCCCAGGAACTGCTGTACGTTAAGAGGCCGACCATTTCAATACCAGCTGCTCCGTAAGCGTCTACGACAGCATCGTAGGTTTCAAAATTATAACTATCATCACTCGGCTCAACCACATCCCAATTAAATTGTTCCCTACCCCACTGCACACCGGCATCACTCGCCAACGTTAAGACTTCGGACCAGTCCGATTCAGTATGGCGCTGGCGCAGGTGAATGTTGACACCAAAGGCATCACCAATCACATTATCTTTCGCCCAACCTTGATTTGGCCATAGACCAATACAAATGAAAACAGTTAGAAAAAATACATTCAGCGTTTTCAGTTTTTTCTGTGTTTCAGCGATCATTCTTTGTAGGCATTTAAATCCGCTAAAGCCTCGCGATAGGAC
>CAZSXL010000138.1:0-1360 GCA_964611225.1 uncultured Gammaproteobacteria bacterium | reverse complement strand
TTTCAGCGATCATTCTTTGTAGGCATTTAAATCCGCTAAAGCCTCGCGATAGGACTTCATGATACCACGGGCATCCGCTTCTGACATCTTGTCCATCTCACTAGCCAATTGTTTGGCCCGTTCAGTCAAATATTCTACCGTATTGCGCTTTGGGTCATCCATGACTTCATCTAGTAAGCGATGGAGCAATACGCCAATCCGGGCGCCCGGTTTCCAGCCGAATTTTTCCATAGCATCGTTACCATCAAAGGCCAGCATGCTGGTGGAAATAGGATCTTTTTGCACATAGGCGATGCGCTGTTCTAATTCAATCAGTTTGTACGGTTTATCTTTATAAACGCCGGAACCCATGCGGTCGGCAATGCGCACTGCCATAATATCGTTGATATATTCTAGACCCACGCGGCGCAATAATCTACGCACACCAGCATCGGTAATCTCGCCAATGTTATAGTAGAACATGTGATGCTTCACCAAGTGCACCACCATGTTAGTATCATCATTCGAAAACGCTAAACGCTTCATAATGGTGCGCGTCATTTTAGCACCGACGTGTTCGTGTTGATAAAACGTGGCTGTTTTTCCAGTCCCTTCTTTCACGCGAGCTTTACCGACATCATGTAAGAGGGCGGCGAGCAAGACACGCCAATCATCCGACGGGCAAAATTGCATGGCAAAGACATTATGGGCAAACACGGTATAGATATGGTGTAGATTTTGTTCAACGCCAACCCCCTCTTCTAATTCCGGAATAATGAACGGCAATAAGCCAGTGACATGTAACTGCCAGATGGCACTGTACGCATCTTCGGTCTGTAACATTTTTACAAACTCATCGCGGATCCGTTCGGCTGAGACATGTTGCATTAGTTTGGCTTGGGTGTGAATGGCTTGGAAAGTGTTGGGTTCAATTTTAAACCGTAACTGGCTAGCAAACCGAATGGCACGCAACATCCGTAAGGCATCTTCTTGAAAACGCATTGTTGGATCTCCTACGGCACGAATAATACCGGCAGTTAGATCTGCTTGCCCTTGATATAAATCAACTAAGTGTTCACCATCGTAGGCCAAAGCGTTGATGGTAAAATCTCGGCGAGCTAAATCGTCTTGCAAACTAACGCCAAATTTTACTTGATCGGGATGGCGATGATCGGAGTATGTCCCATCAGCCCGGTAGGTGGTTACTTCTACTTCCATGGCGCCACTCCGGACAGTGACCGTACCAAAGGTATTCAAGTAGAGTGATTTAGGAAAGACCTGCTGAATCTGTTCCGGTAAGGCATTGGTAGTGACATCCCAATCTTTGGGTTCGATGTATAATAATAAATCACGCAAACAACCACCTACCACGTAAGCTTCG
>CAZSXL010000137.1:0-3369 GCA_964611225.1 uncultured Gammaproteobacteria bacterium | reverse complement strand
CTGGAAGAGGGCAGAGTAACAGTAGTAGTAGCCAGAGCATCCACCTACTATAAACTGCTTCAGTGACTTTGACCACTATGGTTGTGCTGGGGTTATTACGACCCTAGCACTATAAATCAAATAACGTAGTCGCTGTTTTGCTGGCAGCTTGTGCTTGGTCTTCACTGGACCACAACGCGATGGCGCTGCGGACCTTAGCAATCAGCTGAGCATATTGTTCAGCTGCTAACTCTGGTTTGTTTTCATGGACTTGCATATCGGTACCAAGCAGAACGCGGGTAATATCAACATTGGGTGCAATCAAACCACTTTCTTGCTCACAGTAGAGGTTATGGTGTGCTGTCATCAATGCAACAATATCCGAGCTACACGTATGTGCGTAAATAAATGTGGTTTTTGGATTACTACCCAAGGCATGTTCCAACTCGGCTAAGCCGGCTGCTCGTTCCGTACCGTAATCAAAATCGAAGTGTATCATCACTGGTACATTATGTGTTGCGGCGAGAGCATAGATTTCCATCAGTACAGCACTATCGGCTGGGATGGCTATTTTTTTTGGACGGTTACGCAGGTCGAGTTCACCGATCATTTTCCATTGTCCGGTGGCTAGTTGGTCACGCACATACGTTACTGCGGCTGGATCGGCTGGGTCAAAACCATTTAAAGTCGGAACAATAATATCAGGGTAATGTTTTGCTGCGGCTAACACCCAGGCGTCATGGGTTGTAGAGAAAGTCGGTGGGCGATCAGGTTCGGGTCGAGCATTTAAGCCCAGCAGAATTTTACTCACTCCATTGGCTTGCGCCACAGCCACTAAGGTATCCACATACTCGGCATTGAGCTCTTCGGACACCGGGTAAATGTGGGCGTGGGTGTCAATAATAGGTAACAAGTCTGATGACGTGGTTTGGTCTGTAATTGTACAGTTAGAACCAAGTAATATAAGCGGTAAGAATAGTACAGGGTATTTCATTCTTTACTTATGCATGGAAAAACTTTTCAAGATCATAGCATAACTGCCGTCGGCTAGTTGAACCGGGTCAGGGTCACAACCACCGTTTTTAAGCACGACTACTGTATTCTCCAGATTAAACTCTGTTCCATTGCTGGAGGTTACACGGGTGATTCCTCCCATATCACAACTGAACAGAGAAACTGTGCCATTCTCCAACAGTGCACCGGGAATACCACCAACATCAATAGTGGTGAGGTACTGAAAATCGGTTCCAGTCGTGCTTTCGGAAATCTGGATCTTATTTTTACCCATGCTCATACTATCGGCAGTCTCAAACACAGGGTTGTACAGCAACCAGCGATCTTCGTACCACAGTACTTCTGGGTCGGTAATCAGGGGGGCTGTGCTAGAGTAGACTTCACCTTCGAATTCAAATGTGACGCCATCTGTGGAAAGAGCTGAGTAAAATTTTGGATCAGTGGCCTCTCCGGCTAGTAGGTTTTTATTGGCCGAGAAGTCAAAGAAGTAGATCCGCAGTCGTCCATCGGCTAACTGTACAACGCAGGGATCCACGGCAGTGATACCCTTCGGTAAGTTTGTAATAGTGATCAGTGCGCGGTCGCTCCAGGTTTTTCCGTCATCCTCGGAAGTAATGTAACCGATGCGTTCGTCTCCCCAATCGTGCATTTCACTAGCATCCACAAAGTGAGAGATTAATGTTCCACTTTCAAAGTCACCCACGTCCTGTTGTAAGAAGATCAGATTCGGAACAGAAGCTTGTTCAAGGACGCTTGTTTCTGGACTGAGTTCCCAATTGTCTCCATCGGCGCTGACAGCAAAGTAAAGCTGATGATCTTGAATGCCTCCAGTAGGGCTGGCATTGTTTACAACTGGTGCCAGGTTAGTTACTGGCTCGTTCACTTCCTCGGTTGTACGCGTACAGGCCGCTACCAAGAATAGTACTGAAAGTAAGGATAGAATTTTGGTGTACATATCATTAGCCTAGCGCCTTTTTAGGTTTGCGGTCAAACCGAAACATACTGACCATAATGGAGACGCTAAACAGAATGTCTGCCAACATTCCAGCGTAAGAACCCACCAAGAATGCATAGGTGAAAAACAGGGGACGAATGATCAGCAGAAACCAGCGGATGGCTTTAGGATCACGCCGCCACAATCCAACGGTTTCTATAGTCATGGCTAACAGTGGGAGCAGACTACGTGGACCTTCCCAGGTGAAGTACCCACTGATCCAAAACAACACAATGAACAAGTAAACCCAAATACTATACTGTGCCCACCGGCGTTCTGCTTTAAGGTTGAAGATCACTCCACGAACAATCCCAATCAGGTTAATGGCCACCGCTGTCCAGGCATCCAGCAGGTAGAAGTGGACACAAAATAAAATCTGCCCGGCAATCAGCAGCAGTAAAATGTGCGACCGTTTATTTTGCTGGAACGACCACAGCACGCAGCCGGCAGCCACTAGCCCGACGAGTTGGATGAGGATATTCATGAATTATTGATCGAAGCGCACTAGCACTTTATAACCTTCATTTAAAACAAATGGATCTTTCACTCGGCGTACTACCTTGGCGCCCAGTTTGCGGTGAAGAGCCAGTGAGGCAGTATTGCGTGGGTCAATAAAAGATACGATGGGTTGCCGCACAGCTTGGAGGAGTACTTGATATAAGCGTTCACCAACGTTAGTGCGACGGTAACTGGCGGCCACAATAATATCGGTAACGTAAACATCACCTTGTTTGGTTGGGTAGGCGATAATGGCGCCAACCATTTTGTTGTTATCTTTCGCGACATAACAGTAACCAAAGCGCACAAACATGGGTGCATCATATTTACTGGTGACACCTTTTCCCCATACACGCTCTTCAAGGTGGCGGATGGTTTGGGCCTCACTTATTTTGGCTTTTTGAATCTTGATCATAAGGTATGTTATACTAGGTTGATGACACACTTACGTAATACAACTTGGCTCGGTTTAATTCTAGTAGGTTTTGTAGGTTGTACCCAACAACCTAGTGTTACTGAAGTAGTCATCAGTGATCCAGTGGTTACTAACCAAGATACTAGCCTGGTAACGGAATACTGGCAAATTCAGGGTAGTGGGCATAGCTACACAGATGCCAGTAAGATCGTGGATGATGGATCAACGTTGACCTATGCGTTTCGCTATGGGTCGTGGGCTGACAGCGCATTGGATGGTACAACGAAACTGTACTACAACCCACAGCCAAGACTGGGCGGGTTCGGTGGTGTTCGGCCGGCCACTAATAATACTGTTGGGACAGACTTTGCATCTATTAGCCACTTTGAACCCAGTGACAATGGTGTTCGATTGACCTGTGACCAGAATCACAAAGACAACTGTCCCTCATCCGCCGCTTATAGTATGA
>CAZSXL010000136.1:0-3371 GCA_964611225.1 uncultured Gammaproteobacteria bacterium | reverse complement strand
TTTTGAAAGGCCAGTGACGGCAGAGCGTGACTTACAACGAGGCATTGATCATCGACAGGAGTTGGACATAGCAGAAGGCGTGTTTAAGGATTTACGTGGCAAACGAAGCAGCAATAGTCTGATGGCATCAGAGTACCACCGCTTGTTGGACATGATCATTGATCATTGTCCTGATCCTGCGGATAATTTTGTGCCAAATCAAATCATCGTCAGAACCACAGATCCATTATATGTCCATACTAGAACCATCCTGGCCGAAATAGCCGTCGCGGCTTTGAACAGACTGACAATACTAGAAGAACAAGCCAAGCGCTACCAACAAACTACAAGCAGAAACTATCTTCCAGAGCTAGAGCAAATTCGGAGTAATCTTACCCGCATAACTGACAAGCAACTATCTAAGGATATTTACCTGACAGAGATTCTGGAAAGTTTTGGGCTGGTTGATCAGATTGACTTGAGAACAGAGTCGCGAGATTGACCCTTAGCCATCGCCCGTAACAGGAACACCAGATAGACCACATTCAACAATAAAAATAATCCAGCGGTTTGATAGCCCAATATCAACCAACTTAAGGCATTATAGGGAATAATCACGGCGCCAGCAGCTAACTGAATCCTATTAGACGACAGAGCAAAACCCAAAGCCGCCATCACTAGGCCAATTAATCCGAGAATAAAAATCGGAGACCAGGTGTCACCAGTCAGCAGCACTATCACCGGAATACAGAGAGTGGCGATGCCAATGATGATCGCTTTACGGCGTTGCGGCCAGGCGAAGAACCCCAAGATGCAGCCAATCACAATAATCAGTTCCAAACTGACCAGTACCGGTTCATAATCCAGCCAGGCACCGATGGTTAATAACACTGCGCCCCACAAGAAACCATGTTTCTGCAGTGCCGTTGGTTGTATTTGCCATCGCCCAATTAACGTAACGATTAGTCCGAAAATGGTGATCCAGAACGTCAGGTTCATCTGGTGAGTGTAGCAAAATAACGGTGCACTGCTAAGTTTTCTGTTAGTTCGGGATGAAAACTACCGGCCATAATCTTGCCCTGTTGTACTAAGACTGGTTGCTTGTCATGCGTCGCTAGCACCGTGACATTTTTACCAATGGCAGTAAAGATGGGGGCGCGAATAAAGACACCCCGCAGTTTTGGAAAGGTTTTGGATTGAATCGGTTCATCGAACGAATCCAGCTGCCGACCATAGGCATTGCGTTTCACTGTGATATCAATCAAACCTAATTTGGCCAATAATATCGCGCCGGCACAGGTACCATAAATCGCATAACCCTTTTTAGCATGCGTGGTTAACCAATGATCTAAACCAGTCGACACTAATAATTTACCGATGGTGGTACTTTCACCACCTGGCATAATGAGGCCAGAGGTTTTTTTGATATCGGCAATTGTGCGCACCTCAAGGCATGGAATCTTCAATTTCTGTAAGGCAACAATGTGTTCCGCAAAATCTCCCTGTAGAGCCAGGACTCCAATCTTAGTGGCCACGACTGGCAAGCTTAGTGAGGGAATCGGTAATCTCTAAACCCGGCATCGCTTCACCTAAATCTTCCGACACGCGCGCTAACCATTCGGGATCGTTGTAGTGTGTGGTCGCTTCCACAATCGCTTTGGCCCGCTTAGCAGGATTCTTCGATTTATAAATACCACTACCCACAAACACACCATCCACTCCTAATTGCATACACAAAGCAGCATCCGCTGGAGTAGCAATCCCACCAGCCGCGAAATTCACCACTGGTAATCTGCCCAACTTTTTCACTTGCTCCACTAATTCTACAGGTACTCTATATTCAATGGCTTTTTTCCTCAGCTCGGTTTTATTCAGCGTCTTCAGTATGTTCAGGTCTTCAGCGATATTTCGAATATGTCTAACCGCTTCCACAATATTACCCGTCCCAGCCTCACCCTTAGTGCGCACCATGGCCGCACCTTCGTGAATGCGCCGCAACGCTTCACCTAAATCACGTGCACCACAGACAAACGGCACTTTGAATTTAGATTTGTCGACATGGTAAAACGGATCAGCGGGGGTGAGCACTTCCGACTCATCAATATAATCCACACCAAGCGCCTCAATAATCTGTGCTTCCACAAAATGCCCAATGCGCACTTTCGCCATTACCGGAATCGTCACCGCCTTCATAATACCCTTAATCATCTTGGGATCACTCATGCGCGCCACGCCACCATTAGCGCGAATATCAGCCGGGACACGTTCTAAGGCCATCACGGCACAGGCCCCAGCTTTCTCAGCAATTACGGCTTGTTCGGGCGTAACTACATCCATAATCACCCCCCCCTTAAGCATTTGGGCGAGACCAGACTTGAGTTTAAATGTGTTTTTTGCCATGATCAGGTAATCAATTAACGGCTATGACTATAACACACGGTTTCCAGAAAAACAATAAAGTAGCGGTCGCCATGAGCGGTGGAGTAGATTCCGCTGTATCGGCGGCTTTATTATTACAGCAAGGCTATCAAGTGGAAGCGTTTTACATGAAGAATTGGTCCGATGAAGCCGACGTCCTCTATCGCGGTAAACATGAACAGTGTCCATGGGAGAACGATGTCAAAGATGTGGCCGCTATTTGCCAGACGTTAGGGATTCCATTTCAGAGCATTAACTTTGAAAAAGAATACCGCGATAAAGTGTTTAAGTATTTCTTGGAAGAAACTCAAGCCGGTCGTACGCCGAACCCAGATGTATTATGCAATACCCAGATAAAATTTTTATCATTTTTAGATAAAATGATTAATCTCGGATTCGATAAGGTGGCAACCGGACATTACGCGCGTATCCAACTACTAACTACTAATTACCAACTACTGAAAGGCCTCGACCCCAACAAAGATCAATCCTATTTTATTTATCACTTAGACCAGCAACAACTTTCTAAGATTCTGTTTCCGATTGGTGACTTACCCAAAGCCGAAGTACGTAAGTTAGCAGAAGAATTTAAATTACCGGTTGCCAAGAAGCCCGATAGCCAAGGGTTATGCTTTATCGGCGATATCGATTTTCAAACCTTCGTGAAACAATATGTCAAAGTACCACCGGGGCCAATGGTATTAACGGATGGTACGGTGATGGGCCAACACAAAGGGTTGCCATATTACACCATTGGCCAGCGCCAGGGCATTGAGATTGGCGGTACCGGGCCATATTATGTGGTCGATAAGCGCATGACAGACAACACCCTGGTGATTTGCCAAGGCGCTGATCAGACTAGTTTGTTCTCCAACTGGTGTACCTTTACCGATGCACACTGGGTAAGCGGCCAAAGACCAGCTGAAACATTTCAGTGTTCAGTGAAAGTACGTTACCGCACACCAGATATCCAG
>CAZSXL010000135.1:0-3372 GCA_964611225.1 uncultured Gammaproteobacteria bacterium | reverse complement strand
TTGTGATACGGGTCGGACACAGGCGTACGGTCCAGTAGTTAAACGACCCTCTAGGACAGCTGAGGCATCCCGGAATTCTTTATACATCCGCAAGTGTTCCGCTAGGTTGGTGGCCGGCTCATCGTCTTCAACCACTAAGTACGGTAACAGTTCGCGCGATTTAATATAAAGCAGCCGGGTGGCAATCACCAAAAAGTCGGCCAATTCTTCTGGATACAACTGTTCGACTTTTTCTAAATGCTTAATAAACGATTCAGCAATCTGCGCTAAGGAAATTTCGGTAATGGCCAACTGCTCCTGCTCAATTAACTGCAGTAGAACATCTAATGGACCTTGGTATTGTTCCAGCTTAATCTCGTACGCCATTGATCGATAGGGACAACTCGTCGAGCTGAGCTTGTGTAATCGGAGCGGGTGCATCCATCACGGCAATGCGGCCATGCGTCGTCATCGGGAAGGCTTGCGCCTCGCGCAAGTAGGCTTCGCCTGTTAAGTTCATCAACATCCGTTCAATGCCCATACCGATACCGCCATGGGGCGGAAAACCATAACTAAAGGCTTCCAGCATATGGCCAATACTAGCTTGGACCTCTGCCTCCGAGTAGCCCATCACTTTGTAGGTGGCTTTGAGAATTTCTGGTTTGTGGGCGCGAATACTACCACCGCCCGTTTCATGGCCGTTACAGATCAGATCATATTGTTGAGTCATAATCTGTTCAATGTTGGTTCCAGCCATTAGCCAATCCAGATGTTCTGGTTTAGGCATCGAGAACGGATTATGGGTGAATGTCCACTTACCATCATCTGTTTTTTCGAAGAAAGGAAACTCAATTACCCAAGCAAAGGCTAAGACACCGGCAGCTTTATCTTCTTCCGTACGTAAATCAAATTTGTCGGCACCATACTTGGCCATGGACTCAGCATAGGTAATTCGTGGAAATGGTTTCTGTTTAATCTGAAAACCCATTGCTTCTACCACCTGAATCACCATTCCTTCCACTAAATCTAAGACGTCGTTATATTCTACAAAGGCCATTTCAATATCTAGTTGGGTGTGTTCATAACCACGATCAGCCCGCAAATCTTCATCCCGAATACAACGCGCTAGTTGAAAGTAACGCTCAAAGCCCCCACCTACCAATAATTGCTTGTACTGTTGGGGTGACTGCGGTAAGGCATAAAATGTACCTGGGTGTTTACGAGCGGGCACCAAAAAATCACGGGAACCTTCTGGCGTAGCCTTGGTCAGCAAGGGAGTTTCGATTTCAGTAAACCCACGCGCAAATAAATATTCACGCGCTTTTTGGACATACTGACTGCGTAAATTTAAGTTGCGTTGCATGCGGTCAGTGCGCAAATCTAGATAGCGGTATTTTAGACGCAACTCTTCACTAATGTCTTTAGTATCCTTATTGACTTCAAACGGTGTCACGGCGGCTTTGTTCAGAATGGTCAGTTCTAAGGCTTCAATTTCAATGCTGCCACAGACTTGATCGGCTTTCACCTGTTTAGGTGGCCGCGCATTCACTTTGCCCTTAATGGAAATAACGTCCTCATGACCTAGTTCCATCGCCACGGTTAGAGCCTCGGCGTGGTTAGGCAAAAAGACCACCTGACACCAGCCGGTGGCGTCACGCAGGTCAACAAAGACCATTTTACCCATATTACGGCGGTGGTGAACCCAGCCCTGTAACAGGACTTCCTCCCCTACCTTAGAAACTGTCTCTTTAATCCAAGTGCGTTGCATCCAACTACTATACTGGTTTTAACAGATAAATCAACCACCACTTACCCCGTTAAATCTTCCTGCATAAATTCCGGGAGTTTTTTCAGTAGACTGGTGAACCCTCCAGGATGCTCACGTTGAGCCCACGCATAGATGTACATATAATCATGTTTGCGTAACCAGGCCGAATTCAATTGACCACGCGTTGTTGGATCTTCATTCCTCCATACATAGTACGCTTGACGCAACAGATCAAGGATAATTACTTCATTATAAAAAAATTGATCTTTAAAATCACGCCCAACCTCCTCACCAGCGAGGTGAGCAACCATTCCTAAATCTCCGTAGTGATCACGCAGGTACCGTTCTACGCCACTAAATTGATTGTTCCTCAGCCAGTCACCATTAAAGGGTGGGCGGGCGGCTGGATCAAGCTGTTGCCAAGCGGCATGGGCTTGCCCAAATTTAGCAATAGCCGAATCAAGCGTATATTCTGGTGGTGGTAAGACATATTTAAAGTCGGCCCGGATAGCAGCTGGTAAAGCAGCCAGCACTTCGTCCCAGAGTTTATTGTCACTAAGATGTTTATCTAAACCACTATAGTGTTCCCGCAACCATGGCCGGTCAAATGGTCCAGTACCGGTTTTTTTCCACTCTCTATGTGCCACAGCAAAGTTAGCTTGAATCACTTCCGGAGTGACGGGGACTTTACGTTCAATATCGTCACTGACCTCTGCTGGACACAATGCTAACAGATCGCTTAAGGCATTATACTTATAAATCCATTTCGCCAAGCCCGTGTAATTATGGGATCGTAACCAACTCGAAGAAAACCCCTGTTCGTCACCCTGCGTACCAGCCACTTTCCAAGCGGCATGCGCTTGTTGCAATTCAACAGCGCGCCGTTGACTGTCTTCCGCAAACTTCTCTGTCCGTGGTTTTGGTGAAGTGTCTGGTTGATATTCCCGCAGTGTCATAGTGAATTTAGTATAGAGAAATTTGGGTCATTAGGAAAGTAAGTCTCATCCTAACTGCTAGCGGCGGCTGAGTGAATATAGGTTTTGACAACAGGATCAACGACAAAATTTAATTTAAGTTTGACTCGATAAGTGGGTTTACCAGCTGCAGCTGGCAGAGTTAAACGTACATTCATACTAAACGTACCCTGATCGACATCACAATGGTCAAACAGCACCTGATCTACTTCCAAACCTTGACTAATTAATCTATGACGAATCTCATCAAAAAACCTTGGTTGTTGTGGTCCACCACCTACATAGTCATTACCATGCGCTAAGCGCAAAAATTGTTCATTGATAAACATTGGTTCAACTTGTTGTATTTGACCAAGTAGTTGATCCAGCGCTGCCTGACAACGCGGATCAACTGGCTCAGCTGGTAAAAATTTAATATCGGTGGCGAATGTAGGAATATACTGACTGTCTGGAGTACTCAGTGTTTCCACTGCCTCTTGTCCTGTCGTCTTACACTCTCGTAACTGTTGAGCAGATACAACCCTAGCCGTTTCTAGAGCCGGCTGATCAGCCTGCGATCGCAGCGTTGCATAACGAACACGAACATCGCGCAATTTAACGAAGTCCGGTTGTAGCAATCCCATATAGGCATCCACCGGCAAACCTTGCATA
>CAZSXL010000134.1:0-3390 GCA_964611225.1 uncultured Gammaproteobacteria bacterium | reverse complement strand
AACCAGGTAGTTTTGGCTTGACTGGTTCCAAGTTGATTAAGCGCGGACGCTAAATTAATGTTGATGCCGCCAAACATATTCTACCAACCCTCACGACTACGACTATCGATTTCGGTAAAATGAAACGGATTGAACTCAGTACTCGCGGGCGTTACCAAGTGCGCAATGCGATTCTGGCTATTGAAACTGCCCGAGCCTTAGGGATTGCTGAACCCGCCATTCGCTATGGTTTACGCGCTGCCAAACTGAGCGGGCGTTTTCAAGTGCTGGGACGGCGACCACTGATCATTGTCGATGGTGCGCACAACCCACAAAAAATGGCGGCCTTTGTGGATGCATTAAAAGCGGTCGTGGATACCAAACATAAACGTTTAGTCTGTCTGTATGCTATGAAGTCAACCAAAGATCTGCGTAAAACCTTGCAACCGTTAGCGCCTGTACTGGATGAAGTGATCATCACTACTTTTTCACGGAGCTATGCACCTGATACTGTGCGTCGTGTCTTGCGCAGTTTAAATGCTCACGTCCACAGCGTGTTGCAACCCAATCCTAGAGTTGCCTATACAGTCTGGCACCGGAGCCTACAACCAGATGACGTCGGTATCATTACTGGCTCGCTCTACCTGATTGGGTATTTACGGTCAGCCAAGTTGTTATGAACTTGGATCAGCTCCCACGTTTTCCGGATCAGGCTAATCCCAACCGTGTCCAGTTGATCTTAGATCAGTTAGGCTGCTCCTATCGCCAATTAGACTATGTGCATGTGACTGGTACCAATGGTAAAGGTTCAACCGCTGCCATGGTGGCTGCTATGGCTCAAGCCAGTGGTCAAAAGGTAGGTTTGTTCACTTCGCCGCATTTATGGAAACACAAAGAGCGGATTAAAATCAATGGCGTCGATATTCCAGACCCTGTCTTACATCAGTATTTGGATCGTTTAGAACCATTGTTACCAACTGGTATCTGTTTATTTGAAGTGATGACCATGATTGCTTTGTGTTATTTTTGTGATCAGCAAGTGGATTTAGCAGTGCTGGAGGTTGGGTTGGGTGGTCGGTTAGATCCCACGAATATTATTCCGCACAGTACTGCACTCATTACCAATATTGGTTTAGAACATCAAGAACTCTTAGGAGTAACGTTAGTCGAGATTGCGCGTGAAAAAGCTGGCATCATTAAACCGCAGTCGGTCTGTTTTACTACTGAGCCTGATCCAATAGTCCGAGCCGTCATCCAAGCGGTAGCGGATGAACAACAGGCTACGTTGCACTATATCGAGGGGGGTAATATTGCTTTAGCCACTGCATGTGCTCAGCAACTTGGTATTGCAGATCACATCATCAAACCAGCGCTAGCGTCCGTACATTGGCCGCTGCGGTTTGAAACCATCCACACTAATCCACTGGTGATTGCCGACATTGCTCATAACCCGCATGGATTAGCTTACGTGCAAAAGCAAATCCGAACAACCTTTTCTGATCGACGTAAAATTATTATTACCGGTTGTGCGCAGGGCCGACCATATCAGGTGATGATGCCGATGATTGCTGAGCTAGGGGATAGCATCATTGTCACACAGTCTAAACGCAACGGTATGCCGGTAGAACAATTGGCACCGTATTTACCGCCGACTAGTTATTTGATTCCAGATATCCAACAAGCTGTGCAACAGGCCATGGTGTTGGCTCAACCCAATGACGTTGTCCTCATTCTAGGTGGTATCTATCTTACCGCCGAACTGAGCGCATGCTATAATTGAGGCATGGATTTCGATAAAACACGATCACTCTATTTCATCGGTATTGGTGGCGCTGGTGTCTCTGGATTAGCGCGCATTGCCCAGCAACATGGTAAACAAGTGGCTGGATCAGACGGCTCTGTGGGCGCAGTGGTTACCGCCTTGCGTCAGGAGGGGATCACTGTCCATGTACCCCAAGCCGCTGACCATGTTCCGTTGGATTGTGATTTGTACATTTACTCTGATGCTGTCCCGCCCACTAACCCAGAGCGTCAGTGGTTGATTGATCATAAACTGGAAAGCCGCACCATGAGTTACTTTCGAGCGGTGGGTGAAATGATGAAGGTGTATGAGCGCCGGATTGCTGTATCGGGTACGCACGGTAAAACGACTACTACCGCGATGCTTACCTTGGTGTTAACTGCGGCTGGCTATGATCCCACGGCAATTGTTGGTAGCACGATTAAATCGCTGGGGAGTAATGTGCGGGTCGGTAAAGATAAACAGAATTTTGTGGTTGAAGCCTGCGAGTACCGGGCGCACATGCTAGAACTGCATCCCAATGTCATTCTAATTACGAATATTGAAGAGGATCACTTAGATTATTACCGCGACCTTGATCATATCCAGATGACGTTTCAGCGTTACCTCGACATGTTGCCAGACAAAGGTTTATTCGTACGTAATGCCGATGATTCTGAAAGCCAAGCCTTAGGGTTTACTGGTACTACTGTATCGTTTGGTATTCACGAACCGGCTGACTACATGGCGAAGCAGATTACTAAGTCTGGCCATCAACAAACATTTGAAGTGGATGGTTTTTGTTACACCATTCATGTGCCTGGTGATTTTAATATCTACAATGCCTTAGCGGTCATTGCCTATGCGCGTTATTTGGCGATTGATCCCAAGATGATTCAAGCCGGGCTTAATCAGTTTACCGGTACCTGGCGAAGATTTGAATTAGTTGGCCAATATCGTGGGGCTGATATTATTTCTGATTATGCCCATCATCCCACCGCCATCACCAGTACCTTGAAGGCTGCCCGTGAGTGGTATCCAGGCAAACGCGTAGTGATCGTGTTTCAACCACATCAACATAATCGTACCAAGCGCTTATTTAAAGGTTTTACCGAGGCCTTTGATCAAGCCGATTTAACGATTATTCAAGAGGTGTTTGATGTGGCTGGTCGGGAAGAAGCCAAAGACCAAACCGTGTCATCGCATGATTTAGTATCGGCCGTGGAGCAACGTGGCAAGATGGTCTTATATTCCAAAGATAACAAACACACCGTGCAACTATTGGCTGAACATGTGGAAGCGGAGGATGTGGTGCTGATTGTGGGAGCCGGAGATGTCTATTTGGTAGCGGAACAGCTATGTTCGAAGGTTTAGCGGTGCAATCTGATATCCCCTTAGCTCCCTTCACGACCTTTAAAATTGGTGGGCCGGCTAAATTTTTTGTGCGCGCCAAGGGGATCGCTGAGATACTGAAGGCTACTGAAGACGCTGAAAAAAACAGCATCCCGATTTTTATTTTGGGGGGAGGGAGTAATGTGTTGATCAATGATAAAGGCTTTGCTGGGCTAGTGATTAAAATGGAAATGGGCGGAGTTGAAATCAAAGACAACCTGGTGACAGCCGGAGCGGGC
>CAZSXL010000133.1:0-3506 GCA_964611225.1 uncultured Gammaproteobacteria bacterium | reverse complement strand
AGCTGACCAGGTGTCTTTCATTTCTACGGGTGGCGGTGCCATGTTAGAGTTTCTGGAAGGAAAGCAATTACCTGGTATCGAGGCGCTTAATTAGGTTAACAGATAAAACATGTCACTACTTATCAAATCTATTCACGGACGGGAAGTATTAGACTCGAGAGGTAATCCAACGGTCGCGGCTCGAGTGACATTAACGAATGGCTATTCGGCTGAAGCGATGGTGCCATCAGGGGCCTCTACCGGCGTACACGAAGCGGTCGAGTTACGAGACGGTGATCCCAAACGCTATGGCGGTACGGGTGTGTTAAAAGCAGTGCGTAATGTCAATACGGTCATTGCGCGAGCGTTGCGCGGGAAAGATGTCATGCAGCATCGGCAGTTAGATCAGATCATGCTGACATTGGATGGTACCAAGAACAAAGCCAAGCTGGGTGCTAATGCCATACTAGCTGTGTCGTTAGCTGCTGCCCGGGTGGGAGCGGATGCTAAGCGCGTACCGTTGTATCGTCACATTCGATCGATCTATCAATTACCATTACGCGGTTGGCTATTACCCCGTCCAATGATGAACATTTTAAATGGCGGCAAACATTCCGATAATGGGCTAGAGTTCCAAGAGTTCATGATTGTGCCCCAGGCCAGACGGTTTGCGGAGCGGATTCGCCAAGGGGTAGAAGTATTTCATGCTTTAAAATCCTATCTGCATGCTCACGGGTTATCGACGGGAGTAGGGGATGAAGGTGGCTTTGCGCCTTATTTAAAAAAGAACGAGGCTGCCTTACAAGCGATTGCAGCTGCTACTAAGCAAGCTGGTTATCGGTTTGGTACCGATATCAAGGTCGCCCTCGATCCAGCATCATCTGAATTTTATGATGCCAAAACGAATAAATATACAGTCGATAAAAAAGCCATTACCGCTCAACAGTTGCAAGCGTTGTATGCACGTTGGGCCAAGCAGTATCATATTATTTCGATTGAGGATGGTTTAGCTGAGGATGATTGGGCTAATTGGAAAACCCTAACCGTTGCCCTGGGCAACAAGATGAAATTGGTCGGGGACGATCTGTTCGTAACGAATGTGGAACGTTTACAATTAGGGATTGACCGTAAGGTTGGTAACGCTATTTTGATTAAAGTGAACCAAATTGGTAGCTTGTCGGAAACCATCGACACGATTCGGTTGGCGCAACAGCATCACTATACCGTGGTGGTGTCCCACCGCTCTGGTGAAACCGAAGATACCACCATTGCCGATTTAGCGGTGGCCGTGAATGCGGAATATATCAAAACCGGCTCATTATCACGCAGTGATCGAGTGGCTAAATACAACCGGTTGTTGGCGATTGCTGAAGAGCTTAAGGCTTAACGATGGGAGTAGGAGGCCGGACACCATCAATGGGTGGGGTTGTTAGTACGGGCTGGGCAGGCTCAGCTACGGGTTCAGGTGCCTGATTAGCAGTTTGTTGAAGCTGATCCAGGGTATCCAATAGTTGTTGTTGCAAACCACGAGCCGTGGCTAGGTTTTGTGCTAGCAATTGGTTAATGCTGGTGGTGTCACCCAAACCTTGTAAGCGCTTCAGTTCTCGTTTAGCTGGGTCAACCAATGATTGAGTAATATCCAGTTCACTATCACTGTGCAGCTTGGCAATACTGCGGCTCAGTTGTTCAAGTGGGTTGGTCACCATATCACATCTGTTCAATCTTTCCCAAAATCTGATTAATCTGTTTTTGCTCCAATTGCTGTAGTAGTTGTTGTAAGGCCTGCTTTTGTTCAGCACCAAGTTGCATCACCAAGCGTTTGTACTCCTGATAGGCGTTGTTGGCTTGTTGCATTGGCTCGGTTTCTGTCATGCTCTGAAGATACTCTGTTTTAAACGACATGTCTACTGTGCTTTTATCTGTCTAGTTGATACCAATAGTAACCAACACCAAGCACCAGTTGCAATAAAATAATCAACCACAACACCAACTGAAAGGAGAGTTTTTTACTTTTATGACGTAGTAATTCGACAGCTAGTAAAGCACCAACTGAACCGCCCAGTAACGCCAACAGCCATAAGATCGGTTCTGGTACGCGCCAACCATTAGCCCGCGCCATCCATTTGTCAAACCAATAAATGATAAACGTTACTAGATTTAATCCAAGTACTAGGAGGGCAAGTAGTTGTAGCGGTGTCATGATCATAGTGGTTTTATGGCTGGCCAGTGCCAAGACAGCTGCTGAATCTGGTCACCGCGTTGGCGGTGCTTCTGTTCAAAGCGCGTCACAATATCAATCGGAGCATTTTGGATATACTCATCAATCAGGCCACCACTGGTTTGGATGGTCTCGAGGGAGTAGTTCATTAGATTAGCTGAGTCCGTTTTAAGGTGAACCTGACCGCCAGGTTGCAAAATAGTTTTGTAGTAATCCAAAAAGCGGGGAGCGGTTAGCCGTTTTTTAGCATGTCCCTCGCGCGCAAACGGATCCGGGAACGTTAACCAAATTTCGGCCACTTCACCCGGTGCAAAGTAATCTAACAAATGATCGATATAACCACGCAACCACCAAACGTTTTCTAGTTTGAGAGCCTGCATCGCTTTAGCGCCGCGCCACAACCGTTCACCTTGAATATCCATCCCCACATAGTGATACTGCGGCTGACGTTGGGCTAGAGCCAGGGTGTACTCACCATAACCGCAACCTAGTTCTAGCACTAGTGGTTGTGGCCAGCTACCAGCCTGCCCACTTGGCTTTTCTAAAAGATGTGGCAGGGTGGCTAATTCAGCGAATTTACTTAATTTTTTCCGTCCCATTGCATTAGTATACCATACGCGCTAGGGTGAATTCAGGAGGATAGTGCAATGGTCAACAGGTCAAACGGTGGCCTGTCCAGGTCACTACTAGAATATCGTCGGGTGCGGTTCCAGATCTATCGGCTGCGGCAAGCGCTGACGCCATATCAGACGTTCAATCTGATCTGGACGACGCTCCTGATCCGTCCGCTGGAACAAGCCACCCGGGTGCACGTGCATCAGCGGTTGGGCAACATGCCGCGGGAGTTCCTGCCACCAACGGGAAAATACGTGGCTACGGTGATTCTGGCAGTTGGCCTGGCTCACGATTGCAGCTACGCGTACTGGTTCGCCAGGCGGCTGGCGCGCAGCTACCACTGTCGGGTGTTGGTGCTGCGGTCGTTGTGGAACGGCAACGTCGAAACCACCGGTCAGCCGTTCCAGTTCTTCCATCGGGTAGCCTGGCAGAATGTCGGCTGGATCGGTCCACTACTGCAGCAGGACGCAGCCAACGACATTCCCATCATGGCGGTCGGCTTCAGCAAGGGTGGGATGGATGTCACGGTGTTGGCCAAAGAGCTGATAGAGCGCTTTGGGATCATCATTGAAGATATCTTCACTTTGACCACGCCGTGGCAAGGGTCACGGTTGTGGAAGAAGAGCCTCCACCCCGGTGCCGAGTTCTTCAAACCGGGTAATTCCCATGTTTTGATTTTTGGCCAATTCTTAAC
>CAZSXL010000132.1:0-3524 GCA_964611225.1 uncultured Gammaproteobacteria bacterium | reverse complement strand
AAGAGATCAAGGCATCTTGCAGAGCTTGTACTCCCTCCATTCTAAACTCATCACGCAGGATAATTAAATCCTCTTCCGGCAATTGAAAATTTAATCGTTGTAGTGCCAGTATCCGAGCATCTGGGTCACCATTCTGTGCTTGTGTACCACGCGTAGCAATCAATGTCAGAATCTCACTATCATCACGAGCCGTTGGGTGGTTGATGAGTACTAGACCAAAATCATTACTCAGGTATGAATCTTTTTCAGCACCTATGTAATAGTAGCCGCTGGCAATATTATGCAGTACTGTTCTAGGTGTATCACTATCCTTGGTCAGTGAGTAGAGTACAAAAGCATCAGAACGATCTACTACACTTTCTTGATTGATGCTAGCTGCAATAAAGGTATCTGTATACAAATCAGTGTCTGTCTGGTCAAAGTCGTATAGAATTAGATCATCGTATTGTGCTGAGTCAACATAGATGTAGTCAACTAAGAAACCAATTTTGTTGCCATGCGCTATTCCATAATAGGTCGTTACACTATCACACAAAGCTCCACATTGTTCGATGGTGAACACTTTAGTATCCAGGTTAGGTAAGTCAATCAGAATGGAAACATCACCACCGCTAATGGATGACGCCTCAACAAAACTACGAATGTTCGGATCAACGTCGGCACTAAAACTTAAAGAGCTATCTGGATTCAGAATACTATAAAAAAATAACCCAACCAGAAAGATCGGCACAGCAATAATGCACGTAAAAATAGTCCCCACGATCAACAGGATGATGGCGGGGGCACGAAGTGGATGTGGATGTGGATTGGTCATACGTATGGTGCCGCGAGAGGGAGTCGAACCCTCATGGTATTGCTACCGCTAGAACCTGAATCTAGTGTGTCTACCAGTTCCACCACCGCGGCGTAAGGCTTGGCTATTCTAGCAAACCGTTCTATGCTATGTCTATGGCTAAACTATCTATCATTTTAGGTTCAACGCGGGAAGGGCGTCTCGGTGAGCGCGTAGCAACCTGGGTCATGCAGCAGGCTACCCAGTTGAACCCAGATACCGAATTATTGGATTTGAAAGAGATGCACCTACAGTTTTACGATGAAGCTAAAACACCAGACGAATTAAAAGGAAAATACAGCAATTCAACTGCTCAATTGTGGCATGATAAAATTGTGGCTTCTGATTGTTTAGTGTTCGTTACTCCAGAATATAATCATAGTTATCCGGGTGTGCTTAAAAATGCCATAGACTACATGTTTAGCGACTGGAAAGGGAAGTCTTACTTATTGATCAGTTATTCTCAAGGTGGTTATGCTGGTGTGCGAGCAGCGATGCAACTACGTGGTTTGTTGGATTATATTGGGTTAGATTGTCGTGGGGAAATAAATCTGCCGCAGGTTGATCAGCTCATTGCTGCTGATGGAATCATGAGTGATGAAAAATTAACTGCACGACTCAACAAGTCATTGGAAGTCCTGTTGCAATAACACCTTCCCCCTACCCCCTTCCTATTCAGGAAAGGGGGGTTTAGTGATATAATAATCTCATGCAAAACACACACATCCCCAAAGTCCTCTTTATTTTATTGGGCATCTTTGGCATAGCCGCCATTGCCTTGTTCGCTTATATAGGTGGTCGTTACAGCCAACCAACGCAAACAGCAATGAATACCGATGTGGCTGTAGTCAAAAATACTAATACAGCAGTTGTTGCCAACACTAATAAAAATACGAATGCTAAGATTGCAGCGAATAGTAATGCTGCGCATGCCAATGTCAATGACACTCCAGTTACAGTTACAACTGATGTTGCCGAAGGGGTAACTTGGTTAGCAGAACCAGAGACGTTAGCAGATCTTGGTTTGTTAACGAATGGGTATGAGAACGATCACTACTACCGCGTAGGTACATTGGCAGACGGTGGTTCAGTCATTTATATGTATCGGGAAGAGATGGGCAAGATTATCAATCGTTTCTTGGAAAACGCTGATGGTACCTATGTATTACTTGGTAATCACTCTGAAGATTATATACTTGAAAATCCAACCGAGTATTTGGCTGCTGGTGTATCCGTTGATACCAAAACTGTTTATGATGAGTTGTATTATCCAGAAACCATGGTGGTAGACGGGTTATCGCTATCGCTCTATACCTATGGGTTAGTATCGTACTCGTTGCTATCCAACTTGGATGAAACAGATCAACCAGTTTGGTATGCAGACAGTGAGTATGGTGTGGTCTATCTGTTGCCAGCAGCAGTTGAAACTACATATGATGATGGCTCGATTGTAGCAAAAAAGTTTCTGTTAGAATTGCCCGACCACTCCATAGTGAGTTATGCGGATACGTTTGATTTTTTAGCAGATGACGGTTCCGTCGGGGCAGATTGGGCCAAGGACTATTCAGACTTTAGAGATCGTCAATATATGAGCGGCATTGTAGCTGGAGGCTGTGGTGTCCTTGGTGGGAACCAGTACCCAATCGATATGACGCCCGAAGCTTTAGAAACAGTCGGTACAACGACAAGTGGAGCTACTTTGTACACGGTGTTAGATGCGGATAGTTCTTTACTACGCAATGCCTACGAATCGTACAAAGTGGGTCGTGACTATGAAGGTAGTACAGTTGATTTACTGTCATATGATGAGTTTGTAGCGGCGACGCCGGTGTTACTGTGGCAAGATGCTGCAGGTGATTACATTTTATTTATGGATAATGACTACGCTCCAGCTGTAGAGTGTGGCAAGCCAGTAGTGTACTTGTATCCAACACAAACCACAGATGTCACTGTACAAGTGGGTGCTCATGTTCGAGTAAGTGATCCAGCTTACAATGATGGTTGGAACGTATTAGCTCAGCCGAGTGGCCAACTTACCCTGGCTGATGGTAGCGTCTATCCTAATTTGTTCTGGGAAGGGAAAGGCTTTGGCGAATATCCACAGGTTACTTTTGGTCGGGTGGTACCACGTGCCCAGGTTGGCTTGGCCTTACGCAGTGATCTGATTAAACAAGGCTTGAACGCTCAAGAGATTAAAGACTTTCTAGATTTCTGGATGCCACACATGCCCAACACGCCATATGTGCGCTTAAGTTGGTTGAGCACTCAACAGTTGAATCAACTGGCTCCATTAGCTATTACTCCACGTCCAGATACTATCATCCGAACCTTCTTAGATTTTTCCGGACAAACTACATCCAGTACAACCCTAGTACCACAAACACTGTCGGCGATTCCTCGTAATGGCTTTACCGTTGTCGAATGGGGCGGCTTGCTGTTGGGTCAGTAACGTTACTAGTTGTTCTCTCCGGTTGTGCTAAACAAGCTACAGTACAACCAATCATTAGTGTTGAGCCGGTCGTTGTCGATGAACAACCTGTTCCATTGGTTGTAGTGTTGCCGCATCATGATGTGGTACAAAACCAACGTCAGGAGTTATTAGCTGAAGTGAGTCAACAGTCTCAACCAAATACGATCATTCAAGTTTCCCCGAACCATTTTGCGGCCTGTCCGGCAGTGATACAAACTACCC
>CAZSXL010000131.1:0-3526 GCA_964611225.1 uncultured Gammaproteobacteria bacterium | reverse complement strand
ATGGGGAGGGTCGAGACGGACGCCTCTATTATTTTGCGGCCGGGGGCATGCTGCCACCAGCTGGTTTCACTGCACCAACATTCTTATGTTTGACCATGAAGAAGTAGATCAGTGAAGCGATCCAACCAAAGCCGAAGAAGACACCGGCAATTAAGATGACTAACCACACGGTGCGTTGTTCGAATTGACGTTTCATACAATCCACAATCATCCAAATTTGGAAGATTAAGAAAGCGAAACCAACCAATGCCATGACGCCAAATAAGGCAATCATCCCAAAGCCTAAGGCAGTGGAAGCACCGGAATCATAAGCATAATCATTATAATAATAGTCATTATAATAATAATCGTCATAGTAATCTGTCTGAGCAAAAGCGAGCACAGGAGCCATTAGGCCTGTGGCTGTTGCAATTCCGCGTGTAATTAATTTAGACATAGACGCATAAATGCGTTAAATATTAAGTAGAAATATAGTATAGCATTTTTTTGAGTTCAGCGCAATATAGCGGTGCATGAAAACCTACTACTTATTGTAGTTTACAAATTATTGTCTTGCACTGAAAAGCTCCCTGTTCCCCCAACGTCAGTGCCATTGCCAGTATTCACATTACCAACCAATAGACTATCACTTGAAGACGAATTTATATTGACACCGTAAGTTGTATTGCTGTAAATCATGTTGCCAGTAATGGCCACACGATCAGCATTATCTAGATGGATACCATCAACGCTATTATCTCTGATCGTACAGCCAGAAATCACCGTGTTATTCGCATCATTCACTTCTACGCCGTTTTCTGTATTCTGATAGGCGGCACATCCGTTTAGGGTAATGTCGTGTGCACTACTAACGTCGGTAGTCAGTATAAAACCACTAATGCCATTACTGTACGCAGAGCTTGAGTTGATCGTGACGTTGCCAGAGTCTCCATCAACCCGAATACCATATTCAACGTTACCATGGGCAATAAAATTAGATAGTGTGGCATGGTCTGCCTGTGTTATTTTAATACCAGTTCCAGCAGCTCCTTCAGACTCAATGTTGCTCAACATAGCATTATTAATGTCAGAGAGATAAATGTTATGATGATACACACCAGTTCCATTGTCATGCAAAAATAGATCAGACATCGCCAGTTCTTGGGTATGCTTCACAATAATTCCATGACGACCACAGTGAGACACAATTAATCCACTTAAGGTAATATTGGTGTTATAGTCCGCTTCAGTTGTGCTTCCGCCAATATCAATACAATCTTGATAATCTCCACCCGTAGTATCGCCTGATACCCAATTTGTATAACCGTTACCGACCACTTGAAAATCACGTAAAGTTACATTATCTACGCCAGCAGCTCCGATGGAAACTGATTCATTATTAATCACATCATCTTGCAAGCTGGCATCAGCTGCGATCACTGAACTCGGCCCCGAACCGATGATGGCGATATTATCAGCCAGTGGTATAGCTTGTGAACTCACCGTGTAAGTACCTGGCTGTAAATAGATCGTGCCACCAGTGCTACCGAACTGTACAACATACCAAGCAATCGAACCTACTACGTTAAAGTCCCCATGATCCATGCCACTACCAGGAGAAAGCCAAACCATCTGATCCCCAACTGTTTGGCTTCCAGATAGTGCAAAATTACCTGCTACATCCAAAGTAGTAGTGGGGGATGTAGTACCAATACCAACATTGCCACCATTTAAATAACTATCACCACTATTCGTAATATAATTGATCGTAGTGCCAGCATCATTGCGTAGTGCGATATCGGCCGTGGTTCTATCACTTCCGCCATTACTGAGACGTAAGTGGCCAGCGTGATCGCTATTACCACCGGTGGTATAGAGATAGGCTCTCTCAGTGGAACCTTCTGGTGTAATTTTAATACCATGTTCAGTATCAGTTGAAGAACCAACATTAATTGTGGCTGCGTCACCATAGACATCTAACTTTGCACTTGGAGTTGTTGTACCAATGCCAACATTACCGCCACCTGGGTTTAACGCTAAATTAGCCCAAGCCGATCCGGTGCTATTGTTTGCGCCAATGGTGGCAACGCCGCCATATGTACCTAAACGAACCTGATTAGACGTGTCTAGGCCAAAAAATGAACCGGCCCAAGTATCTGCACCAGCCACAACTGCAAGTTTTGCTCCAGGAGATGTAATGCCGATACCGACATTACCGCCACTGGTTATCCGCACCTTTTCTACACTATTCGTTACCAAGCGCAAATCACTATCTGTGCGAGATCCAATATATGGAAAGTTGCTATCTGCACCCAGATACAAACCATACGTTCCACCATTTCCATCTACCCGCAATTCAGCGCCAGCTGATGGATTAGTTAGTGTTAAATTACCAGTCAATGTACCGGCGGTATCACTGCGTAAAAACTGACTGCTGGTGAAGCTATCAAGATAATCGGCATCCAAGGTCGAACCACTACCATCGTTACTACCAGTCCAAGCTGTGCCAGAAATTTTGCTGGCACTAATAGCGGCTGTACTACTGATATCTGCATTCACAATCGTACCATCAGCAATTTTAGTCGACGTCACAGCATTGAGAAGAATTTTCGCACTCGTTACAGCATTAGTGGCTAAATCTGTTGAACTAACACAACCCGCACAGACCACATCCGTGGCCGTTTGAGCTGAACTTAACGACGGCAACACCATGATGACTACTGTTAAAACTACCAATATTTTATTCATACTAGCATCATAGATCAGATACAATCACAACGTCAATTGATATCATAACAAAACTCCCTCCCGAGTGGGAGGGAGTGACTGACCCAAGTCAGTCGAGGGAGGGGTTAAGCAAAGTGAGCAAAGGCGCGGTTGGCTTCGGCCATGCGATGTACATCTACCTTCTTTTTGATGGCATCACCAAGCTCATTGGAAGCATCCAGTAGTTCCATCGCTAATTTCTCAGCCATGGGTTTACCTTTACGGGCTCGAGCGGCACCAATAATCCACCGGGAAGCTAGATTAAAACGACGTTCCCCGCGCACTTCAATTGGCACTTGATAGTTAGCGCCACCAATGCGACGAGCTTTGACTTCAACCAGCGGAGAGACATTTTTCATTGCTTTATCAAAAATATCTAAGCCTTTTTCACCCTTTTCAACGGTTTTCTTTTCGATGGCTGCCATCGCTCCATAAAATACCTTTTGGGCGACAGATTTTTTACCATTCACCATAATATAATTGATGAATTTACTGACTGCAGTGCTGTTATACACTGGGTCGGCTAGAATTTCACGATGTACTGCTTGTTTTCCACGCATACTTACTTACCTGTTCTAATACTTATTTAGCTTTCGGACGTTTGGCACCATACAATGACCGGCTCCCCCGGCGATTCTCTACTCCAGCAGTATCGTAAACACCGCGGACAATATGATAACGCACACCTGGCAGATCATGCACACGACCACCACGGATTAATACAATCGAGTGTTCTTGCAAATTGTGGCCTTCACCTGGAATATATGCAGTTACTTCCATG
>CAZSXL010000130.1:0-3612 GCA_964611225.1 uncultured Gammaproteobacteria bacterium | reverse complement strand
CCCCAACCCACATCAACCCCGTAAACATTTTTCGCACCAAGAACTGGAGAACCTGATTCAATCGATTAAACAGCATGGCATTTTACAGCCATTGTTAGTGTCGCCAGCTGCTAGCGACGGCTATGAATTGATTGCTGGGGAACGGCGGTTACGGGCGGCGCGGATTGCCGGGTTAACCACTGTGCCTGTGCTAGTGCGCAATGTGGCTGATCTAGAAAAAATTGAGTTAGCCTTGATCGAAAATATCCAACGGTCAGATTTAAACCCGGTGGAAAAAGCGGAATCTTATCGTAAATTATTGAATGAGTTTGGGCTGAACCATGATGAGGCGGCTAAGAAATTAGCTATTTCGCGCTCCAGTTTTTCCAATACGTTACGGTTATTGGATTTACCTGGTGATATCCAGAAAGCGTTAGCCGATGGAAAAATGACGGAAGGTCACGCTAAAATATTACTGGGTTTAGCCAGCGAGCGGGAACAGCGCAGTTATTTTAATCTCATTCAGACGGATCATTTATCGGTACAGCGGTTATCGCAAGCTGTTAGTGGTAAAACGAAACAACATCATACCGGCAAAGCAAAACGTAGCGCCGAAATGGTTGCTTGGGAAGAAGATTTAGCTCTAGTCTTAGGCACAAAGGTGACCATTAATCCAAAACAAGTGATCATCCAGTATTACTCGCCGGAGGAGCTAGCCCAGATCGTCAAAAAAATACGGGCTTAGCTTTTGCGGTTTAACTTAGCCAAAATATGACGCTTGGCAGAGTGCGTTTTTACCATCTCAATCCAGTCTGGATTGGGTAGCTTGCGGTTCTTGTCCACCAGAATCTCAATCACATCACCCGATTTTAATTTAGTATCCAGCGCGACCATCTGCTCATTAATTTTAGCCCCAGCACATTTGTGCCCAATATCTGTGTGGATGTGGTAGGCAAAATCAATCGGGGTGGCATCTTCTGGTAAGTCAATCACATCACCACGCGGGGTAAAGACAAAGATGCGCGTTTGGAACAGATCAATTTTGAGTGATTCGAGATACTGTTCTTCATCCTTAATCTCTTTTTGAAATTTAGCTAATTGATCAATCCAACCTAATTTCTCTTTCGGAATTTTTAAGCGATCTATTTCTTTATAATGCCAGTGTGCGGCAATGCCACATTCGGCTTCTTCATGCATATCCGGAGTGCGAATTTGGATTTCCGCAATCTCACCTGTCGGGGTGAAGACAGTGGTGTGTAGTGAGCGGTAGCCATTCGGTTTAGGCTGGGCAATATAATCCTTGATCCGTCCTTTCAACGGGGGACAGATTTTATGGATAATTCCTAGGGTTTCATAGCAACGGGACACGTCTGGCACAATCACGCGTAAAGCCACTAGGTCGTAAATTTTAGTTAGGTCGCGGTTATGGCGCAGCAGTTTTTTGTACAATGAGTACAAATGTTTCGCTCGGCCATGCACGGAGATGTAGGGCACATGGTGTTCATCCAATGCTCGGTCAACCACATTTTGCAGTTTGGTGACCACTTTTTCTTTTTGTTGCCGTTCCATTTCAATGGTTCTCACCAACCACTGGTATTCTTCTGGGTAGACATAGGGGAAGGCTAAATCTTCTAATTGTCCACGCACATCACCCATTCCCAGACGATTAGCAATCGGAGCATAAATTTCTAACGATTCTAAGGCAATGCGTCGTTGCTTTTCTGGTGGTAGGGCAGATAGCGTTTCCAAGTTATGCATGCGGTCGGCAAATTTAATCACAATCACCCGAATGTCTTGCGCCATGGCTACAAACATCCGGCGTAAATTTTCGACGTAGCGTTGGATACCGCGATATTTCAACTTACCTAACTTAGTGACCCCTTCCACCAGAAAGGCCACTTCAGAACCGAACTCTTTTTTGATATCTTTCAGCGTGTATTCCGTATCTTCCGGGACATCATGCAGTAAACCAGCGGCGATGGTGTGATCATCCATGCGAAAGGCCGCTAACCGGTAAGCGGTGGCTTTTGGGTGATCAAAGTACGGTGAGCCAGACTTGCGCATTTGCCCAGCATGCGCGTGTTCGGCAAAGTCATAAGCGCGTTCTAACAGCTCAAAATCGGCATCTGGTACCTGCTCACGAATAAAATCCATCAGCTCTTCCCGTTTCATAGCTTACAGTATCGCAAATTTTGGTTGGTTTTTCAAGTTGAGCCCATTCTCCTGCCTACCACACGGTGATAGTCATGAGGGTGGTGGGGAAGTGGCAGTGACTTCCCCGGTTCCTCCCAGAACCTGTTGATTGGCTCCACGTCTGCCGCGATTACTCGCCGTGGAGGTGATTGTGATTGCGTTGAAGTTGAGTTCAGAATCGTGAGACCTTGCGATTCAAGCACTCTACGTACTCCACACGGGACTTGTCCTGGGCGTCATCGAGATAGTTCTCGAGCAGCTCGATGGCGTCGTCTCCGGGAACCGAATCAGCCTTCAGCAGGTCTGCCAGGTAGCCGGCCAACACTTGCTCCTCGTACGAGGCGTAGGTTGGTTCGCACTCTACGCCTCCGATGCGTGCCTGACGCACCTGTGCGAGGAACGATGTGGCGACGGCCGCTTGGACTTGGCCCTGGTTCGACCAGCGAGCGGTCAGCTGATCCAGCGCCACGTGTGCTGCGAGCTCTTCCTGCTTGGACTGTTCGGTAACGTCCTTCCAGGTGTTGTTGTCCTGCGCTTCGACCAGGTAGTCGTCGATTTTCTGGGCGGTGTAGCCGCCGCAACGCACCTTGTAGCGCAAGAAGTGGTCATCCATGCCGGAAGCTGCAGTCAGCATTGCGAGGCGTTGGCCGCAGTCGATCAGGGCGACTTCGTCAGTGCAGGGGAAGGCGTACTGGTAGCCGAAGGGGGAGTTTCTGTACTCTACCTTCCGGCCTCCGCACATCAGGACGAGCTTGCCGTACAGCTCCATTAGATCGTTGGGTTTGGCGTAGTAGATGATCTCGCTGATCGATCCTCCACGCAGCTTCTTGATGTAGAGCAGTCCACCGGTGGTGGGGTTGTAGCCGTAGATGTCGCTGGTGGCACCCCACGAATCGTCCCAGCAGGACATCTCCTTGGAACCCGGGAACTCGTAGTCGCCAGTTCTGTCTCGGCGGACGGACCACAACTGGCAGTAGATAGAGATCTGCTGCTCAGGGAAGCGGATGGTGTTGGACTGCCACCAGGCGTAGAAGCCGGCGACGCAGGCCACGACCAGCAGGAGGGGGAGAACGAGACAACCGAAGAAACGGCGCATGGGACACTCGGGGAAATGAGCTTGTGCTCGGGTGGATCAAACGAACAAATTATTCATTCACTGAATCCACCCGAACAGTATGTATACTCAATCCCAAAATCCATTCTGAACTCAATATTAAAAGAACAATCCACAACCTAAAATTGATCACTCTCTGTGCTTACATTGATTATGTGTGTAAGCAAAAAAGTGACTTCAGATTGTATCGGTTTTTAGGATTTTGTCAAGCCGGGTTGTAAGTAACCCATTAATTTTACCTTCCTCCCCAACCCTCCCTCCTCTGAAGGAGTGGAGGGGGTTTGCAGAGAATAGGAAAACTGTTCTGCAGCGTAGTTCCCACTCCT
>CAZSXL010000129.1:0-3620 GCA_964611225.1 uncultured Gammaproteobacteria bacterium | reverse complement strand
TCCCGCGCCCATTCATTGGCACGTAAATCTGCTAGCCTAGCATCCAGATCCCGCAGCCTATCTTCCCAGTCTGCCTCAACGGCATTATATTCTTGCTCAGCAGCCACCGCTGGATCAACCGGTGTTGGCTGTTGTGGTGCCTCGGCAAAGGTGTAGCTATCTAAACGCGTACCAAACTGTTTAGTAATCGCTTGATCAGCACCACGCAGATGGGATAAAGCCTGCGGCTGTTGTTCTAAGGCTAAACCGGCTACAGCCAAAACTGCGTAGGCACTACCTTCCAGTGCTTGATTCAAAGCGGTATTCACTGGTGCGGCATCACTCAAGGTTCCAGCCAAACGCCCAGCTGCGCCTGGACCAAACAAGGTATCGGAGGTAATGGGATGCACTCCACCAGATAAAGTGTCTCCAGCGGTACCACCTACACCAGGTGTGCCTGGCGTAGTTGCTGAATCTGGTAACTGTCGAACAGCCTCCACTAGTTTTTCCCAATCATTGGAGACCACACTGCCTGGACCATTAATCCAGGGTAATTCATTGTGTTGCACAAAGCTGGCATCTTTACCAAAGGCTTCGCGCAGAGCACTGTTTGTATCCGGATATTGATCTGTTTCCAGTAACACATGTCGAGTGGCTCGTTCTAAACGAGCTACTACCATATCGGCTGACTCTGTGGTATTTAATAACCCAGCTTCCTTGGCTTGTAACATTAATTCCAAACGCACTTGGCGCCAACCCGCGGTGTTACCTAAATACTCCCCTTGCACTACTTCATTAGTGATTACAAAATGTCCTTCAGGATCAGTAGTGATCTCACCAGACTGCACACCCATTTTATTTAATAATTGAGCGGTGGCACTATCAGGGTCAGCATATAGTCGATCCAGCAAATCACCAGTAGTGCTCACTGGCGTTGGTTCTATACTAGTCACAGCACCACTAGTCGGATCCACCTCAAACTGAGCCACTACGGATTGATCATAGACCGATCGTACAAGGATAGTGCCATCTTGCACTTCAACATGCAATTGGGTGGCATTATCCATTAACGCATCACCAAGATTACCTGGCAAACCATCCCACTCCTGATGTAACTCTTCAGCTAAGACATTTTGCGGCGGCACCAACGGTTCGGACATATTAATCGCCCTATCCGCATCATATAAAGCCAAGTTGCCGTCGTTATCTACTACTAACTCAAAGTCTTTACCTTCCACAGACACAATGTGCGGATCGGACATCGTTAAATTGGCATCTAGTTGCGGGACTTTTAAGGCTTCGGCTACACCGGCATCAAACTCTAACTCCACCTGACCAAGTGGTTTGCCAGTAGCGGCTTCATAGAGATGTAAATCATCCGTCACCACAATCTGCTTCGGATCCACTCCAGCCGGTAAGTTCACTACTTGGCTTTCTCCAGTAGCGGCTTTAATTAATAAACCGGGATGCGGATCACCCGGCGCCGTGGGATGCACTTCAAACGCCTGGCCATCTTGATGCACAGTGGTGACATAACTATTTTCAAACGTAGCGGGTTGGGCTGGTGACACCGCTCGATCAGCAAACCAAGCCTGAATACCATCCATCGCCATGGCCGCTAAGCCACCGAACGCTCCCCCTAAGGCAGCACCTAATAAACGCCGTTTTCCTTCACCACGTACTAAGGCAGTTTCTAAATTTTTCTTTAGATGAGCAATATCTGTTTGAGCATTCAAAGCGGTATTTTTTAATTCCTGTTCGAAGCCAGCATCTTGAGTATACCCACCAAATTGCTGATACAAAACAGTTTCTTTTGCGACGCGTAACGCTAGTGCCGCCTGCTTTAGATTATGCATCAAGTCAAGACTGGCTTGTAAACGATTTTCTAATCCAAAGGAGATCATATCTTGACGATCTGACTCTTTTCCTTGTTGGCTAGTTAACAAACGACACTCCGCATCCATCATGATTGTGTAGGTGGCTGTGATCGCTTGCTTTAAATCATCATAACGATCAGTTGCTCCACCTTCAATCGCTGCCGCGATACTCTGTACATTGGCCACAGCATCACGCAAAGCGGTATTAATCTGTTCGGCAGGCTTAGCCACTTCAATCTGCTCTTCACCCATTTGCACGGATTCTGTAGTGGCGCCAACTGCTAAATCCATTTTTTTCTGTTGGCGACGTTGAAATTTGTATTGTGCCCACTGCGAACCGTAACCTGCCAGGGCACCGGCACCGACAGCAGCGGCAATCACACCCCAACCAGCCGGTGTGGCTGCAAAGCCAGCCATCGCGATCGATCCGCCAATGGCCGCCCGACCACCGGTACGTATCGCCATCCCCCATAAGGTACCAGAACCCAGCAACTTAGAGATCATTACCGAAGGCTTCGTAGTATCTACCTGGTAGGCTTTAGTTTCCATCACCTTCATCTGGGATAACTGTGTCAATTGAATGACTTCATCCTGCAAAATAAAACGCAGATGATTTTTAATGAACGCTTTATTTTCATCAGTCATTGGCACTTCAATCGGTGTGCCATCCGCTTCTTGATCAAGCACAAACGGATCAGGATATTCTAACCCCTTCAAGATATTTTCAATACCATCTTGAAAAGCAGCTGATCCCTCTAGATCTGGTCTGGTTACTTCTCCTGTACGGTAGCGTTGCAGTGTAGCATTAAAATCTTCACCACCATCGTTACCGAGCCGAATATATTCTTGATAGCGTTTACGCAACGAGGCACGTTCAATGGCTGCCTGGGTGACTTGCTCAATATGGTCACGATCCTGCAAACGTTCCTGACGTTTACTCTGAGCGCGCTTGGCCACACTACCACGACCAAAGGTTTCCAACATGCTATCCCACCGGACACCAATTTTACTACCCAAATTTAACCAACCTTTACTAACTTCCGTACGCTGCGCCACATGCTCATGTCGTGCTGTCGTGCTGGCTTCAATGTCTAGTTGTTCTTTAATCTCACTCAAGGCATGATCAAAATCGGTTGCTACCAAGCCATGAAGTTGGGCTTGCTCAACGAGACGCGTTAAGGCGGCGACGGATTCCGGGGTAGCATCCGTCAGAACACCGGCTAATTCTTTACCTTGTAAGGCCGTCCGGAAATCATCAATGGAAAAAGCACCGCGCGGACGAGCGTTGTCGAGGATTGGAGCATACCGTTCACTACTGATTGGCATGAGGCGTACGGTTTACCACTTGGATATAATCTTGTTCAAATTGTTGCAACGTGTTGGCGACAATACCCTCGGCTCCCTGAATATGGCTATTGAAAAAGGCCGATACCTCTTCCGCAGCCGGCGTACGCGCCACCAGTTCGGCATAACTTTGCAGATCAGCCGGAGATAACTGATCAACCAAGGCAGTGGTTAAACGCTGCTCTAGTTGAATCTGTAGATCTGCCAACATTTTTTCAGCTAACGCTACTGGCATCGTCTTACCAGTATTCGAACCAACCTGATGAGCCGTTTCGAGCAAGTGTTGAAGGTAAGTATGTAAGCGGATATCCATAAAACAGATCAGTATATAGATTATAGCAGATTTGTCAAGAGACTTCAAGCTGACCCGTATTCTAAACTAAATGCACCACAGCTAGACTGTAGGTACCCCCTAACGAT
>CAZSXL010000128.1:0-3622 GCA_964611225.1 uncultured Gammaproteobacteria bacterium | reverse complement strand
CTGTCTATGGTGAACGTGGTCGTCCCGATATGGCACCCTATTTATTTACCGAAGCTATCTTGCGTGGACAAACCATCAAAAAATATGGCGATGGCACCACTAGTAGAGATTACACTTATATTCAGGACATTATCTCTGGAATTATGGCAGCCATCAAACAACCTTTCGACTTTGAAATTATTAACCTTGGTAACCACCAAGCCGTCTCCCTGAATGATTTTATTAAGACGTTAGAGGACATTACTCAACAGACTGCTCAGATAGAATCTTTGCCCGGTTATGATTGGGATGCTAACCATACGCTGGCCGATATTAGCAAAGCCCAAACCTTACTAGGATATGCGCCAACGACCTCTTTACAAGCTGGGTTGCAACGATTTATAGATTGGTATAGAGTGAACCGCTTATGATGTTAGCTATCTTAGGGAATACACCAGAACTGTCCGCTTTAGAATTAGGGGCTAAATGGGATGGTGGACAAATCGCTCAGGTGGAAACCATACCGCCATTGGCTCAATTGGGTGGTACAGTAAAAATAGCTGAAGTAGTTGGTAAATGTGCCCGCTCATTGGCTGGATTAGAACAATTACTGGGCTTATTAAAGACGGTTCCGGCAGACCATAAGCTGGTCTTTGGTTTTAGCGTTTATGCCGGCGACGAAACCATTACAAACGCCATCGTGAAACAATACGCTAAACAGTTACTCAATACTGGTTTGTCGTGGAAGAAACAACTCCGCACCGAAGCCCGGCCAGTCCGGTTTGTAGTCAGTGAAGAGCCAGCCTTATCATCGGTCATTGTGCACAAGGAACACCTACTGCATGACCAAAGCGATTTCGTACTGGCGGTATATGATAAAACCATTGTGTTAGCAAGAACCACAGCCGTGCAAGATTACCGCGGCTTTTCAGATCGCGATTTTGGCCGTCCACAACGTGATCATTTCTCTGGCATGTTACCACCCAAAGTTGCCCGGATGATGATTAATATCGCTCATCCTAAAGCAACAGATACAGTGATTGATCCATTTTGTGGTTCCGGTACCGTAGTGCAAGAGGCGCTAGCACTTGGTTTTAAACAAGTCATTGGCAGTGATATTTCTAAAAAATGTATTGCCGATACTAAGGCCAACATCGAGTGGGCTAAACTGCCGGAAGCCAAATTACTCTGCTGTGATGTGTTAGAGCTCCAAAATCACCTACCCACTCGCTCCATTGATGTCGTAGTCGGCGAGGGTTACCTTGGGCCAGTGCAACCAGATCAAGTTACCAATGTCCACCAACAACTAACTAAATTTTATAACGCTGTCTTTCCGGCCTTACAACCACTACTTAAACCAGGCGCCCGAGTAGTATTGGCTGTACCGAGCTGGAAACGCCATAATGGTTTACTAGAATTACCGCTGGATGCCGCCGCTGGCCAAGCTGGTTTTAAACAGTTCCATCGTCCGATCTTTTATGGCCGTGAACAGGCTAGAGTAGTGCGTAAAATTCTGTTTTTGGAACAGGCGTGACCATTAGACCCCTCCTCCCCTTGCTGGAGAGGAGGGGTTTTAGTTTATACAACTTTACCCCCGACCCCTTGCAGGGGAGTCAAGTCAGAAAGCCTTCTGTAATATTTTTTGTAACTTTTTTTAAAAAAAGTTTATTAAAAATTATCTTTTATACTTTCCCTCTCCTTTCAGGAGAGGGATGTCCGTAGGACAGGGAGAGGTCGGTTAAGAATGATGAATCTCCACTACATCGCCATCTTGGAAGGTGTAGTCTTTTCCTTCCATACGTAACCACCCCTTGTCACGGGCGCCGCTCCAACTGCCAGCTTCCAATAATTTCTGCCAGTTAATCACTTCAGCACGAATAAATTTTTGTTCAAAATCAGTATGAATAACACCGGCCGCCTGAGGAGCCTTAGTACCTTGGTGAATCGGCCAGGCGCGAGTTTCATCTTGACCGGTAGTCAGGAATGATTGCAATTTTAATAAAGTATATCCGGCAGTAATCAACTTCTGCAAACCGGTTTCGTGCATCCCTAACTCTTGCATCATTACTTTAGCATCTTCTTCAGGAAGTTCAGATAATTCGGCTTCGATTTTGGCAGAGATTACTACGGCGTTGGGCATTGCCTCAGTAATGTTTGTACCTTCGTCTACATTCACCACATAGAGCATTGGTTTACGGGTGAGCAAGTTATGATGTTTAATCAACGGTTCTTCTTTTTCAGGGTCAAGCAACACAGTGCTAGCTAACTGACCAGCTTCTAACGCTGCTTTCATTTTTTCTAATACAGCCAATTCAGCCACGGCCGTTTTGTCCTGACCGCGCGCTTTCTTACCTAATTTTTCAGACACATTGGCAATCTGCTGTAGATCGGCCAACATCAACTCTAAGTTAATGACTTCAATATCAGTCTTTGGATTGACATCGCCATGCACATGAATGACATTTTTATCGCTGAACTCGCGCACTACATGTACAATGGCATCGACTTCACGAATGTTCGCTAAAAACTTATTACCCAAACCCTCACCTTTGGAGGCACCAGCCACTAAGCCAGCAATATCGACAAACTCGATGACCGCTGGAACAATTTTTTTGGATTGTGCCAATGCCGCCAACTGCTGTAAACGCTCGTCTGGTACTGGCACTACGCCTACATTTGGATCAATCGTGCAAAATGGATAGTTACTAGCATCGACCTGAATTTTAGTCAGGGCTTTAAACAGGGTAGATTTCCCGACGTTGGGTAGGCCAACAATCCCAATTTGTAAACTCATATCGCCCTACACTACAGGATTGTTGACACAGTGTAAATGGTTATGATAGAATGGTTATGAAAAGGCTTTCGGCCGTGGTTTATACACCACACTTAGCGGAAAGTTTTTTTCTTTTGTTCGTAACCCCACACTTCATGTATGTGGGTTACAAATTGTCTCACGAAGTAAATTGTCGAAGTTCTGCATGTAGACATTCAGAAAAATGTAACCGCTACTCATACCTCCCCTTGATCCCCTCCTCAAAGGAGTGGGAAATAACACTGCGGAACAGTTGTCCTCATCTGTACAGACCCTGGTATATTGATAAAACGTAATACTCCATAACCATCTTGCCCCCTCCACTCCTTCAGAGGAGGGAGGGCTGGGGAGGAAGGTAAAACAGAGGAGTTATTGTTTTTGGTGTGTTCAATGAGCACAGATGACAAGAGGCTGAATAGATCAGTGACATTCTAGTTGAATGACCACATTAGGATTGACAGAACGAACGCAGCCCAGTACTTTGTGTAGGCCTTGGAGGGCTTTCATGGATCCGTACCACTGGGATGATCCCAACGACGACGCCGAGGATATCAACTGGGCGTCCATGTACCTGCTGTTTGGCTGCGCATTCGCGTGGCTGGGTGCCTGCAAGACCATCGACATCACCGCACGGCTGGCACGTCACGCCATGCGGGGAATTCGGAGGCAGCGTGGCCACTGATCGCGATGACGAAGACGACAACCTGGGCATGCATGCCCTGCCGGAACCGATGATGGTTCTAGCAGCCATTCTGCTCATCGTTAAAGCGATCCGCCACCCGCGCCGAGCCATCCGACGTGCTCGGGAGATCGCCCGCGAGAGCAAGCAGG
>CAZSXL010000127.1:0-3627 GCA_964611225.1 uncultured Gammaproteobacteria bacterium | reverse complement strand
ATGGGGATCCTGGTACCTCACAATTTTTTGTCTCCATGGAAGATGATCTCATGCGCATTTTTGCGACCGATCGGGTGAAAGCGTTGATGGGTAGTTTAAATTGGCCAGAAGATATGCCGATCGAGAATCGGATTGTATCCCGTTCCATTGAAACTGCCCAGAAGAAGGTAGAAGGCCATAATTTTGATATTCGCGAACACCTGGTGAAATACGATGATGTCATGAATCGGCATAGAGAGGTCATTTACCGGAAACGCAATGAGATCTTAGCAGCCAAACCCGAAGCGGTCAGTGGCATGATTATGGAGTTGGTCGAGAGTGAAATTGAATATGTAGTCTCTTTTCATACCAACATGGAAAATGATAAGCAATGGGATATTCAAGAAATTTACGAGACCATTCACACGATCTTTCCAGTATTGCCCGAACAACGCAAAGCTTTAACCGATATCCAGTCACAAGCCGGTACTAAACTACAGGATGTGGAAGCACGCACTAAGATCATGGAGTACCTAACTACCTTGGCGCGGGAACGTTACACTAAAATGGTAGAAGAAGTAGGGGATCAGCAACTGGTTTACAATATCGAGCGTGGTTTTTACTTGCGCGCCATTGATCAGCTGTGGGTGGAGCATCTCGACCAGATGTCTTATTTACGTGAAGGGATCGGCTTGCGTGGTTATGGTCAAAAAGATCCCTTAGTGGAATACAAGAATGAAGGCTACGGCATGTTCACCGAATTAGTGAGTAACATTCAAAAACAAGTGGTCTACAGTATCTACAAAATGGCTGATGTGAAAAAACTGGCACCAGAACCACAACAACAGCAAGCCCAGCACTTACACGGTGCCCAAAAAAATATGGGGCAAGCCGCTGGCCCAATACGGGGCAAACCAACTCCAGGTGCTGCCACCATCCAACCCGCTGAGCCCAAGGTTGGGAGGAATGATCCTTGCCCTTGCGGTAGTGGCAAGAAGTACAAGAAGTGTCACGGTGTGTAAGTTAATGTATACTGAGGTAGTTAATCAATTCAATTAACCACTATGGAACCAGCACCGGCTACTCAACCAAAACCAAAACACCTCAGTGATAAACAGACGCTATGGCTTAAATACTGTGTCAGCTTAGCGTTGTTGAGCTTTATCATTTTGATCTTTAGTTTATTCATGAGCCAAGTGGCCGATTATCGTGAAGGTATTAGTGCTAGCAATTATGACGAGGTCAGTCGGGTCTATAATGGACCACTGACACAAGCTTCACCCAGTGTGAATGCTTTAGAGTCTGACGATGAGCTCTACAAAGATTATGATCTGAAACCAGTCCAGGCTAGTTATTTCGCTGAAAATACTTCTTTGGCGTCAACTACTGGTGATGTGGTAGTGACGGCAGAATTTGTGAAGAAAGGATTAAGTTACTTGCCAACCTACCGCACTGATTTTACCGCCGATTATGTTTTGAAAAATGATTTGACCGAAGAAAGCGTTGTCTCATTCCAGTTCCCATTTCCTGATGCTACTACCGATGGGGAAGTGAGTAATGCCCGTTTGTTTGTAGACGGGGTTGAAATGGCTAATGCTAAAACCAGTATTACCCTGGCAGCACAGTATGTTGACTACGATTATTATGGCAGTACCTCCGCCACCGTGATGGGCTTACGCTGGGATGGTAAAATTCCAGCTCAAGGCAGCGTTAAAGTTACGGTACAGTATCAAACGGTTGGTTTAGATTTATTTACCTATGAGGGGATTGATAACACCAAGGGTGCCCAAGACTTTAATTTTACGACAACGATCAATGGTATTCGTTCCTATGATGTACCATATGGTTTATCGGTTGATCAAAAAACCTTTGGTCCTAAATCGGTTACCTTAGAGTGGAATAAACCGGCCTTGTATTCTAAGCCGGTCGTAGCTGTCCAGGTGGGGGAACGCGTGAATCCATCGCAGCAAGTCAGCCGGATTTATTTCGTGATGGCCCCAGTCTATCTGGTCTTCATGATTATTGTCTTATTTCTAGTCATGCGCTTTGGTCGCAAACCACTTGATCTGTTTGACCTGTTTATGGTGACAGTATTGTATGTGCTATTTTTCCCGCTGGTACATTATTTATCCAGCTTTACCATTGATCCAACCATTGAGTTGTTTGCCAACTTCAAATCGGTGCCGTATTTCTCGATGCCGCTGTATGGCGCATTTGGATTAGCGTGGTTGGGGACGGTTGGCGTAGTGTTGTACTACCTGGCACGGCTGCAGGGGGCTAAGTTTACTATGAAATTTATCTTTCCAACTGCAGTCTTGTTTATGGGCTTCTTCCCGTTAGTAGTCACGGTACCAGAGTATTCCGTCTTGCTGGCGTTAATTGGCGTCTTAGCTTTGGTGCTGATTATTGTGCAGACTCGGATTCAGTCTCTCAAACAGGTTGCTGACCGCGTATAAATTTGCTATAATGCCTCTATGAAATTAACTCTCCAACAACGTCCAGGCATGAGCCTGACCATGATGATTGCCCTCGGCTTCATCGCTGCGGTCGTCCTTGTGTTCTTGATCGGCCTGATTGCTTACTTCGTTAGCTAAAGTACGCAGTCTTGGTTAAAAATAGTAGGGACAGAGCAGTGCTTTGTCCCTACTATTTTATTTTGCCGTAATTTCTTATTTGACAGAGGAGCATTTTTTTGCTATACTACATCTATTCAGTGTAAATTAAAAAAAAAAATTGAAAAACCATACGAATTTATGGCAGAACCAGGCGCAAACCTAGATCGTTCTCGAGTGCCAAGAGTAGTACCACGTACAGAACGGCTTGATCTTTTGCTGGCTGGCAATGTGTTTGCACGGCAGGGTAGTGAACACGGTAAGTTATCCGAACAAAAGCGCGACGCCCTGTTAGCAGCTATCAGTCCAGATGGTACCGCAGTACAACTGTTTGTGGATGTTAGTCGTGATCTTGAATCTGCCATCATTAGCGTGAATATCACTCCAACCAATGGTGCACTGACAGAGCATCCTGATCTTAGCAGTGTTCGTTTTCATAGTTCTGGCACAGTCATGTCAGATGTACTAAGAGTTACCTTTGGACAACTAAGAGCTGCCGGCTATAACCCAGATACGGGAGGTTTGGATATATGATCAAACGACAGCTTTTGATCATAAGCCTAGTAGCTAGCTTGATGGGCCTAACGGGGCAACCCGCTGCCGCCGCTACCTATTTGCGTGCACCAGAAGTAAAATTGTTTACGACCAGTGGTAACAACTTTGCTCAGACTGAAGATTGGTTTGCCTATGACCAAAACTTTACCGGTGGGGGAACAGTAGCGGTCGCTGATTTAGGTAAAGACGGCACGGCCGAGATTATCACAGCTGCCGGTCTAGGTGGTGGCCCACATATCCGTACCTTTCGGTTGGATGGTTCTTACATCCATCAATTTTATGCCTATGATCAGAATATGACTTTTGGGGTAAACGTAGCGGCGGGTGACGTCGATGGTGATGGCGCAGCGGAAATTGTGACTGGACCCAAAGCCGGTGGCGGTCCGCAAATTAGAGTGTTTGATGGCACTGGCCGTGTCGATCACACGGTTGGGTTCTATGCTTTTGATGAATCCTACCATGGGGGTGTCAATGTAGCTGT
>CAZSXL010000126.1:0-3634 GCA_964611225.1 uncultured Gammaproteobacteria bacterium | reverse complement strand
GTCACGCCACTGCAGTTGATTACCGCCTACGCCGCCATTGCCAACCAAGGTATGGTGATGAAGCCCTATATTGTTGAGAAACGGATTGTCAGTAGTGGAGCCGAAATTCCGACTACTCCCACCGAAATTCGTCAGGTGATTACGCCCGATACCGCTCGTACGCTAACAGCCATGTTGGTGAAGGTAATCGATACAGGTACGGCGCAGCGTATTAATCAACTGATTCCCAACTATTATTTAGCCGGAAAAACCGGAACGTCCTTGGTGGTGAACAGCAATGGTAAATATGATGCCAGTCGCCATAACGATACCATGGTTGGATATGGTCCAGTGTCTGACCCGCAATTTGTCATGTTGATCAAGATGAATGAACCACAAAGTCAATATGCGGAAGGATCTGTCGTACCATTGTGGGGTGATGTTGCCCAGGATATTCTGAATTATTATAAAATCCCACCGGATCGTGAATAGATTCACAACACCTATGTTCAAAAAACTATTACAATCTATCCTTTACCGGCTCGCCAAATGGGTGTTGCATCGTCAGCACCCGCAGGTGATTGCTGTCACGGGTAGTATGGGGAAAACCTCTACCAAAGATGCCATCTATACAGTGTTGCGTCATAAATATACGGTGCGGCGCACGCTGGAAAACTATAACAATGAAATCGGTCTGCCGCTAACGATTATTGGTAGTCACAGTGGTGGACGCAATCCATTCGCTTGGTTAATCATTGTGACTAAAGCACTGCTCTACAGTATATTCCCACTCACGTATCCAAAAATTTTAGTCTTAGAAATGGGTGCCGACAAACCGGGTGACATTAAATATTTGACCGGGTTAGCGCCAGCGCACATCGCCATGGTGACGATGATCAGTGAGACACCGGCGCATTTGGAATTTTTTAAGGATGTCGATCAAGTAGCGCAAGAGAAACTAATTGTCTTAAAGCATTTAGGTAAAGAGGATATTGCCCTAGCGAATTTGGACGAGCCGTATGTAGCTGCCATCCACGACAAGTTAAAGAGCAAAGTATTTACTATTTCCACCAAGCAAGAGGCTGATTTAATGGCTTTTGATATCGATTACGCCAAAGACCCGACCAAAGTAGCCTATGATCCCACGGTATCAGGTTTGCGCTTTAAAATTCGTTACCAAGGTAGTACAGTGCCGGTGTTTATTCCGGGTGCCGTGGGCGTGCCTACAGTGTATAGTGCTATTTTTGCGCTGGCCTGTGGCTTGCAGTTGGGAATGAATTTAGTGGATATGATCACGGCTTTGCAATCCTACCGAGGTCCGAATGGTCGTTTACGGTTATTGCCCGGCAAGCAGCAAACGGTGATCATCGATGATACCTATAATTCTTCACCGGCTGCTGCGAAAGAAGCCTTACAGATTTTGCACGCAATGAAAACTCCAGGTAAGCGCATTGCGGTGTTAGGTGTGATGGCAGAATTAGGCAGTTTTGCGAAACGCTCACACGCCGCCATTGGACGTCAGATTGCACAACTAGAAATTGATACCTTGATCACGATTGGTCCAGAAGGGGAGTGGATTGCTGAAGCTGCTAAGGAAAATGGCTTTCCGGCAGCTGGTCTAGTGCATTATCCCGATACCGCGACCGCTGTGACGCAGGTGCCCACTTTGTTACAACCGAATGATATTATCTTAGTGAAAGGTTCACAGGTAGCGCGCTTAGAAACTGTGGTCAAAGCCTGTCTCGACCACCCGGAACTCGCCGATCAGTTATTGGTGCGTCAATATGGGAAGTGGCAAAAGGTATAACCTACCCGCCTGTCGTCAAGCAGCGCGCTTAACGTATACAGCGTTTCAACACCTGCCGCGCTATATCGTGCCCGGCATGACGGAACAGCAATTAGCCTGGCGTATGGGGCAGTTGTTACGAGCACAAGGTTCGGTGCGGCGCGCTTTTCCGGTGATTGCCGCCTTTGGCAGTAGTGCCGCCGAGCCACACCACAAATGTACCAGTCGGCGCCTTAAACCAGGTGAGATGATTAAAGTTGATGCCGGTGGAGTGTATGATCAAATGCGGGGCGATGTCACGCGTACCTATTTTTTAGGAACACCAACAGCGTTGTTTCGCAAACGGTTTCAAGCCGTACTAAAAGCGCAACAGTTAGCCTTCAAAAAAATAAAGCCCGGTGTCAGTGGGCAAGTGGTCGATGCAGCGGCGCGGGACTATTTACGCACCCAGCAATTGCATGTGCATTTTATTCATAGTCTAGGGCACGGCGTTGGGCGGGCCATTCATCAGCCGCCATTCCTGACTCCGCGCCCAAAAGGTCGGCGCAGGTTGCAGGTGGGCGATGTGGTGACAGACGAGCCAGGCTTGTACGAAGCCGGTTGGGGTGGGATCCGTTTAGAAGATATGGTGGAAGTGACGCGCACTGGCGGGAAGTGGTTGGGGAGACCTATACGATCGATTAGAGAAATTACGCTGTCCGTTTCTTGAGCAAACCAGTCTTCAGGAAAAACTCGCCCCGAAGATCAGACAATTTATCATCTAGGTAATCTTTAGTCACCATGGTCACTTTTAATTTACCTAGTTCTTCATGTAAGTAATCTTTAGTGACCATAACATTTTTTATTATAGCCAACTCTGTTTCGAAATGATCTTTAGTGACCATAGTACTTTTGATGGTCGTTAATTCAGCATCAATGTTTACAAATCGATCATCAATATCAGTTGAGAACTGGTTGATTGCGATGAGTACATCTTGAATGGTAGGTTCTGTGTCTTGTGTCATAGTGGAGAGTAATTATAGTAGGGAAGCAAAGTATCGTCAAAACCCCTTACCCCGCTTCGACCTCCCCCTTAGTCCCCCTCCTTGCTGGAGGGGGAGAGGGAGAGGGGTTAGAACGCTTCCATCACTGGTTCAGTGACAGTGGCTTCTTCCGTGACTTCGACTCGTTTGCCTTTGCCGAGCATGATCAGCTTATCGGCAATGATGTCCGTGAAATATTTCGTCACGCCATCTTTACCTGCAAACGAGCGGTTGTCTAAGCGGCCTTCCACATAGATGCGGTCGCCCTTTTTTAGGTATTGTTGCACGCGGTCGCCTAGCTTGTTCCACGCCACGACGGTATGGAAATCAGCTTTGGTTTTTTGTTCGCCGCTTTTGGCATCTTTCCAAGCAAAGTTGGTAGCCAAACTGGTGCGAGTAACGCTGCGACCAGAGTCGAGTTTCTTTTGTTCAGGGGTTGTAGAGATATGACCAATCAAGGTCACGCGGTTTAAGTCCATAGTGAGTTAACATTAAGCAATGATGAATAAGATGAGACTGAATGAGCTTGGATCCGAAACGCGTTTCAAGACTCCGATCTCCTTAGGCCAAGCTGCGCACAGCCTGACCCAAGAAGACTGAAGTGAGTGTTGCCTGCGAGGGGTTAAAAAACCTAGTTACTTAGGGAAAGAGCGCCACTAAGTGTGCGGCAACACCACTTTAAATTGTGAAGGACTGCGCCCAGAGCGTTTAAACTCCGTTGGCAGCAGCTAGCGGCGTGATGTCCAGTCATCTTATAGAGCTGACCAGGCAAACGTAGCTATAAAAAAACTGAGGTGTCCAGAGGTAGCGATATTAAATACCGTTATCTCGTTTGGCTGGACGCCTC
>CAZSXL010000125.1:0-3663 GCA_964611225.1 uncultured Gammaproteobacteria bacterium | reverse complement strand
TAAGATACCGACAATGATGGTACGGATGAAACCTATGCTTTGTTAGAAGGCGGTAACTCGTACATTCTCACCTTCTGGGCAGAGGTCATCGACAGTACCACTACTACCGGCGCTACTTTAACCGCCGCCTTTGATTTTGATGCCACCACGACTGCGTCAGATTACTATTTCACTACCGCTGGTTCCAGTACTACTAGTGCAGCCATTACCTTGAACCCAAATGGTGAAGATGGTTGGCAATATTATGCCGTTGGTCCGATTGTGTTGCCAGAGGGTACTAATGTCGACGATGGCGATGAAACCTTTACCCTGCAGTTAACGGGTGCCACCACCGCTACCGAAGCCTATATTGATACCATTGTGCTGACAGAATCCAACAGCCAGTACCTGATTCAAGATTCCTTCGATAGTTGTAATAATTTTGAAGGTTGTCGTTTGTATCAAGATCGGGATAGCAACGCGCACTACTTAAAATCGTTCATCCGTTTATGTGGTGATGATGTGGTCGGTTGTGAAGCCATGCTGGCGACGCAAAATTCCAGCAATCCGTTTACTGAAGCGTATAACCTAGAGAACGAATACGATGTCGACGATGTCATTGTGCAGTACGATCAACCAGTGACGCTGGTCTATAATGAAGATAATGAATGTTCCAGTACGGCCATGGGCTGCACCGAGCTTGGCCTAGCCGATGTCGATGATCGCACCGGCGCCATTGCCGATTACAGTTCGGTCTACTTGTTAGATCAACCTGATACCTATGCGACCACCTTATGTGAACAGCCACAACTATCTTGCCGTGAATATACTTCTACGTATGATGGCACAGTTTATTTTAAAGACCCAGGTGAGAAATTATGCGAATTAAAAGCATACAGTATCAGCGGTAATACCTTTAATGGTTGGTTTAAGTTAGATAGCACAGCCACTACCCCCGATTGTCCATTACAGTACAACTTAAGCGATTACGTTGATGGGTATGCTTCCCAACCACTTGGTGGAGTGTGTAACAGCAACAGTGTCCACCATGATACCGATGGTGTGACCATCCTAGCGGAAAAAGTAGGTGACCTGTGTAATGCCGACAGTGATTGCTATGCCGATGGCTGGACGGATGATGATCCTACCCCTCGTTGTATTTCTAATCCAGATGATGATGTCGATTTATACGATGGCGGTACGCACCAGTATACTACCTACCCTGACGATGGTACTACGTTAAGTGCAGAAGTAACTGACTTTGGTTGGTCTGGTGTTTGCCCTGATAATCAATCCGGCTGTTCAGAGTACATCGACCCGTATAGTCCTAACATCACAGAATTGATTTATGACTGGAGTTTTGAAGATGATGTGCGTGATAGTAACAACTCCTATTATTCTGAAGATGATGTGGCTGACGGTTTCCCGGATCATTGGAAGATTCCGTATAATGCCACCTCTGATACCGAAATTGATTTAGATGCCGATGGTGATGTGGATGCCGATGATATCGCCGTTGGCTGTGATACCACTGATGCAGTCATCACAACGGTGTCTGGCACCAATGTCAATCCAGCGGATGGGGTTGCCGCGGTAGGCTTAACTGGTCCGTGTGCGATTGAAATGTATAATGCGTACCCCGACCTTGCACCCGACAAAACCTATACCATCCAAGCGCAAGTGAAGATGGATCCAGACCAATTAGATGATGGTGATGACGCTACTACCTTAGAGAGTGAGTTTAGTATCGGTGTTCATTACTATACCCCTAGCTATACGATGGAGGATGGGAGTGTGATCGCATCACAGTTAATTGCCACCGATGAGACCACGTTGTATCCGGTAGCCCATCAAGCGACCATCGACTTAGAAGACGGTACGGATGAAACGGACTTGTTAAGTTACTGGTATCGTTTTCAAGGCTACATTGGTTTGGGTACCACAGTGCCGCTTCCAACCTATGATGACTATTGCTCTAATCTTACCTCCACTACCGAGACAGCCTGTACCACCGCTAGCGGAGAATGGATACCGGGTGATGTTGCTCCCTTTGCTAGTGTCTTCTTGGTTAACCACAGTAGCAACACCATGTATTTTGATGCCGTCAGCTTTAAAGAAACGGACAAATATTACTATATTGATTATACCGTCGATGGCACCGCCGAACGTGAGCAATTAGATGGCGTCAACACCTGTATCGACCAAGATACCGAAGAGTCTGAAATAACCTCCGATGGTGGTTGTGTTGCCTTCCGCGATATGACTTCGGATACCCAGAATTATGCGCAGGATGGTCTGGATTGTACCACCTGCTTGCTAACACCCAATTCAGATTCCTGTCGTTACGTGGTGGATGCCTGTGATACCAATGGTGTCTTAAAAGTGAAACGAGACCGGGTCTGTAGTGAATGGATTGCTTGTGAAAGTTCCGAGTCGGTGGAAGATGCTAATGGCAATGTCACTACGCAGTGTGGTAATATCCAGCGTTGTGATCGCCTCGACGAAGATGGCAACTGTGCGGCCACGGTAGATATTACCGTGAGTTATGATGACTTATCGGCTACCTCTGATCAGCACTACAGTACAGCTGAAAATGATACCAATGAGCTCAGTGCCATTCGCAATTTAACCGGTTATAGTAAGGTCGGGCTAACCTGGAATGATATTTTGTACTGTGATGGTGGCCCCAATGCTGGTGGGCGTTGTACCACCGATACCGAGTGTGAAGATACGGTAGATACCACTAACTCTGGTACCTGTAGCCTGCCATTTAGTACCGAAGGGTATTACATCTATGCCTATATGCAAGAAGTCGGCAGCATCACTAATGGTACCGACCTGATTGAAATTCGTGATTTTGAAGAGCTGTATTGTGCCGGTGCCAATGCGGATACTAGCCAAAAGTGTGTGGTGAATGCTACCAGTGATCAGCCCGGACACTGTTATACCACCACCATGCAGCAAGAGGTAGAAAGTAGTCCAGACGATGAACCATTAACCCCAGCCGATTTTGTCTACGGTGCCGATGGTGCCGATTCATCCGATGATGGAACGCTCTTTGATACCGATTATATTGATATTATAGCCTATTGTCCCAACAGTCCTAACTTTGGGACGGGTTCTACTGATGATAATAAAAACTGGCCCTTTGGTGGTAGTGCAGCCGATTATGAATTTACCGGTGCCGGTTGGCAAAGTACTGGCGGTGCTATCTTTGTTACCCAGTACGAAAACTACCAAGAGTGTCCAGCGCCCTGTAACGACATTGATTTAAATAATGTCTTGCAAGTTGGTTCAGAAGGGGATACTGCTTTTACGGGTGGCGCTCAATATGATTTAGAAGATAATATTAGCGAAGATGGTACCTATGCGTTAACGTTTGATGCCCGTTATACCTCCACCGATTTCATCAGTACCGATGAAGATGGTACCGAAAATCCTTCCACCGTGCAAATTTGTTTACGGCACGATAACATTGCCGATCTTGATGGAGTAGAGCAAGATCGCAAAGATTGCTTTGTCGCCGGCTTTGGCGCAGCCGACATCGTCTTTGCGATTGATTCTTCTGGTACGATGGCTGATCCAATTGGAGCTGTGCAAGATGCTGTACCAGCTTTAGCTGATCAGTTAGCTAGTGCTGGCATTGATACTCAATTTGCTTTAATTGATATTGATGATAATGAT
>CAZSXL010000124.1:0-3681 GCA_964611225.1 uncultured Gammaproteobacteria bacterium | reverse complement strand
CGCCGCTCAACCTCACGATCAACTGGCCCGCCGAGAGCAGTGCGTCCGACCTCCGGGTCGTGCTCTTGGAGCAGGGCAACAACTGTCCGGCGGAACTGGACGGCCAGATCGACTACTATGCCCAGGATGGAACCAAGCTGTACTGGTTCAACAAGATGGTCGGAAATGTGGTTCTGACTAGGGCAGGTGAGTATTTCACCCTCTGCACCTACGTCAGAAACGACCACGGCAGTGCGTTCACCTACGTGCTGGGTTCACTGGCGTTGGACATCACTCAGCGCGAAGCGTACGAGTACACGCCGGTACTACCGCCGCTGCCCGTCGTCGCAGCAGCGCCGAAGAAGCGCGCGTCACCCGAGTTCGAGCCGGCCAGCACGGTGCTGATCGGCACGACCTGGTTTCCGGGCTGGCAGCGGCTGACCCCGCTCCCTGCCTTCCTGGTGGTGCCGCGGTCGGTGCAGCTGGGCGAGAGCAATCTCGCTCTGAAGCCGATCTTCTACGGTGCCTTCCTGCTGGACAACCCTTCTGAGGGTGATCCTGAGCCGGTGGGTGACCTCGGCGCTGGAGCGTTGGTGGGTGGAACGGTGAACCTGGGTGGTAACATCCAGGGACATGGTGATGCCGGCCTGATGCTCGGTCACGGTCCCGCTGTGTGGGGTTGCAGCAGCAACACCGTCACTCAGGCTGAAGACCTGATGCTCACCTGCCAACCCGGCTCCGGAGACGTCACCCTGCGTCAGCAGGCCTGGTGGTTCGCACCGACGGCCACGCTGTCGGTTGATGGCCCCGTGGGCAAGAAGGGGTTTCGGCTCGGGTTCGCCGTGACGAGTCAGTTGCGCCTGGTGAAGGGATACGAAATGCTCCCGAACCTCGGTGAGCTGCAGGTGGAGGTGGTGGCCAGCGATGGCAACAGCTACCCCGTCGCCTACCGCCTGGCCGACAACGGCTGGCTGGTGACGGTGCCGATCGTTCCCACGGTCGTGCTGATCTGGCCGTAAAGCCAAAAGGAGGAAATGACCTTCGATACTCACTGTTGATCTACCGTAACTTGGTAGCCAACAGACAGAGATCGAAGGTCGTTTTTTTTACGGTAAGTACAACAACGGATCCACCGGGATACCGTTTAAGCGTACTCCAAAATGTACGTGTGGTCCGGTGGTATACGGCCCAGCTCCGGGTGTACCAGGATATCCACCAATAGCTGCAATCACTTGGCCTTTTTGCACGACTTGATCGGGCTCTACATAGACCGCACTGACATGACCATAAATAGTGGCAAAATTATCAGCATGTACAATCATCACATAGGCATAATTAGCCGAGCCATCATATTTGACGACCGCTACTACCCCACTATCGGCTGCCTTTAAACCAGTGCCTTGTGGTGCCGCAATATCAATAGCGTCATGCTCAAAATAGGCCCGAAAAATATAACCAGGATCATGAAAAGTGGTTGTCACCACCCCAGTCACTGGCCAGATCGGGTCAAAATCGGTTGGCAAAACATCAGTGGTACTACCACTATCCACCTGATCCTGGTTTAGTTGATCAAGGGTAGTACGCGCGGATTTTTCTAAACGCGAGATCTCGGCGTTATACTGGTTTTGTTCCGCCTGGACATCCTTTACCAATTGCTGGAATTTCTCCTCATCATCTTCCACCTCACTTAAAAGACTTTCCTTATACTTCGACTCCCCTTCCAGCGTTTGTTCGCGAGCCGTTAATTCATCTTTCTTGGTTTGTTCGGCGGATTGCTTATCCGATAAGTCCGTTTTATTTTCCTTTAAAGTTTTTTTTAGTTGCTTTAAAGCTTCCACCGAAGATTGAAATTCATTGTTGACGGTTTGGGTATATTCAACCTGAGTAGAAAAATCCGACAAAGTTGAATGACTCAAGGCAATTTCCAGGTAGGTGCGTTGGTCATAGTCGTATAGTTCACGGATCAACTTACCCATGTGCCCGGTGTTTTTGCTGATATCATCCTGGGTGTCGTTGATCTCGATTTCTAACCCGTCGATTTCTAGGCCAAGGCTATTCAGTTCGATATTGGTTTGATCAATTTCAGAAGCCGTCAGATCCATATCTTGATCTAGTACTTCCAGCTGGCTATTCAAGGTGGCTTTTTCTTCCTGTTTAGATTTTAGATTTTCTTTATAGATATCAATTTTGGATTGCAAACTATCATATTCAGTTTGGTTGTCGCGCAATTTGGATTGAATATCCGCTAATTCGTTTTGTAAACTAGTTTTAGATTCTGCCCAAGTGTTACTAGCCAAACCAAACAATAAGCTGGTTCCCAACAATAGAATAGCTACGCGCTTATACATAGCTGTATTATAGCAAATTAACTGCTGCCTGCACACGTTGACAAGTACGTTCTTTACCCAGCACAGCCGCTAAAGCGAATGGTGGTGGCGACGCCTTTTTCCCAGACAAGGCTACTCGCAGTGGCCACAGTACATCACCATTCCCTAGCCCTTGGGCTTTAATCCAGGCCAGTAAGGTGGTTTCTAAACCAGTTGTCGACCAGTCGGAGTGAGCCTCTAGGAATGTCAGTAGTTGTTGTAAAACAGTTCTGGTTGCCTCCGGCGTAGACTTTTTCCATACCAGTAAAGCTGGCTCATAGTTGAGTACTTCAGGAAAGAAGAAATCAGTCAGGGTAGTAATATCCGATAATTTTTTTAAGCGTTCTTGTTCCAAAGCAATAATCTGTTTTAGATAAACTGGGTCGGCCGCTGGTAAGTAGGGCTGACAATACGCCAAGAGTTCAGCACTGGTTAGTTTACGGATGTAGTGACTGTTGTACCAGTCGAGTTTTTCCGTATCAAAAATGGGATTAGCGGTGTTCACTTGCGACAACTCAAACGCTTGCACTAGCTGTTCTAAAGTAAAAAATTCTTCCGTCGATTTAGGATTCCAGCCAAGCATAGCAATAAAATTAACCACTGCCTCCGGCAAGTACCCTTGGGTGCGATAGTCTAACAATGATGTCGCCCCTTCTCGTTTAGATAACTTGCCGCCACCTTTATTAATGAATAGAGATAAGTGTGCGAACACCGGTGCTTCCCAACCAAAGGCTTGGTACAACAAGATATGTTTTGGTGTGGAGGGTATCCACTCTTCTCCACGAATCACATGGGTAATGGCACTGGCATGGTCATCCACTACACTGGCCAAATGGTAAGTCGGGAAACCATCCGATTTCACTAGCACCTGGTCATCTAACTCTTCACATTTAAATTCAATCGGCCCGCGCACTAAATCGGTAATGCGAATCGTGCCCTCGGCTGGAATGTTCAAACGAATCACGGCAGGTACCTGCTCCTTCAAATTATTTTGCACTTCGGTTGCAGATAAGCGCAAACAAGTTTTATCGTATTTCGGTGCGCGGCCTTTTTTGCGCTGAATATCACGCATCAACTCTAACCGCTCCATGGTGCAAAAACAGTAGTAGGCTTTCTTGTCGGCCACCAGCTGCTCGGCATATTTTTTGTAGACACCTGTGGCTTTGCGTTCGGATTGGATGTAGGGGCCGTAATCGCCTTTCTGTTCAATTCTCCCATTGGCCACGTATGGGCCTTCGTCGCATTCAATACCCACGGTTTTAAAACCGCTCAGCATATTTTCCAAGGAACCCTCGACGAAGCGATTCTGATCCGTGTCTTCGATGCGCAGAGCAAA
>CAZSXL010000123.1:0-3683 GCA_964611225.1 uncultured Gammaproteobacteria bacterium | reverse complement strand
CCGGGTGTAAGTAATGTACAGGTTGGCTATGCGGGCGGGGACCCAGCCGATGGTTCTTACTATGTGGTAGCCTCTGGTCGTACTAAGCATCGTGAAGGGATTACCATGGAGTATGATCCTGCTCAAGTAACGTACGAGAAATTGTTAAACAATTTTTGGAAAAATATTGACCCTACGGATGCGGGTGGTCAATTTGGTGATCGTGGTCATCAATACACCACCGCGATTTATTACCACACTCCTGAACAACAACAGTTAGCCGAAACTTCCAAACAAGTATTAGGGGACGCAAAGAAATTTGAGCAATCCATTGCCACAGTGATTGAACCGTTCACGACTTTTGTTCCAGCCGAGGACGAGCATCAGGCGTATTATAAAAAGAATCCACTACAATACAAGATGTACAAACGTGGTTCTGGCCGCACCGACTACATTGAACGTACTTGGAAGCATTAGTGTCTTATCGCTGACATTGTCAAAAGTAGCTGCCTGGGCATATACTATTTAGTATCTAGTGATCATTATATTACTTATAGTTTAATGTATTTATGATAAAACAAATACAATACGTCATCGGGTTAGGTGTTAGTCTCGCCTTGCCTCTATCGGGCTGGGCATTTACAGCCGAACTGCAAAGTATTAGTCCAGAACCTACCCAGGATATTAGCGACAAGATCACCGGTGTTCCCGATAACGTCGTGATCGCTGGTTGGGTTGGCATTGAAGAGGATATTGAATACACAGCCGTGTTTACAGTTGATGAATCACCAGCCGGTGTGATTACACCGGGCGGAGATATGTCGTTAGATACTCCATGGGAATATGATGCTACCGCCGGTACAGTGACGGTTACTTTTACGGGTAGTGGTTTAAAATCGGTCAATGATGAGATGCCCGATAACGTTGGGTTGGTAGCTTTAGTAGGAGTCGTCGCAGAAGGTGAGGATGGTCCACCTGCAGTCATGACTGGTTTTTGGTTGTCAACCGATGTCCAAGATTGGGTCTTGATTCCACCATCACCAGAGCAAGATATCCCAGCCTTTGGTTATTCATTAACCGGTCCAGCTGGTGAAACGGGCTTCCTACACATGTTTATGCCAACCGGTGTGAAAGATTTAATGAGTCAATATAGTGGCCAAGAGTTAGATTGGGAAGACTTAGCCGTATTCAGTGGTGATAGTCAATCCTCTTTAAGCATTACGGAAGTGGAGGGTGGTGCTTATATTGATATTAACGTGGTGTTTAGCGATACAACTACCAGTGTAAGCGTAGCAAGCAGTTCAGTGACCAAAGAACTAACTGTGCAAAAACAATTACCCATCAGTTTGGCCGCCTCAAAGACAGAAGTGAAAAAAAATAAGGAATTTGATTTATACGGTTGGTTGAAAAACGGTAAAAAGAATCAGACAGTGACGGTGTGGCGAAAACTCTCTGGTGAGAAAACCTTTACCAAAATTGATACTCTGACAACGGTTAAAGCTGGTTACTTTTTGGAGACGTATACAACTACTAAAACTACTAAGTACAAAGTAAAATATGGCACTGGCAGTAGCGCCAAAGTGAGTGCTGTACAAACCGTAACGGTTAACTAACTTTATATTGTAGCAAGGTTTTTACCTTGGAGCGGTTACCGGCGCGGTCTTGCAACAACATATAGAGGTAGTGTTTCTTGTCGCTGCGGTTGATGACACCACGCAGGTTGGTAGGCACACGTTTGTTCTTACTATTCAGTAACTTTGCCCGGCTGATCGGTTTATCACTGAACTTGACATAGTACTTAGTGGCATCGGTGACGGTTGACCAAACAAAATAAGGTTTCAGCGACTTGGCCTTGATGACTTTCTTGAAGGTAGTTGGGTTAATCGTTTTAAGGCGCTTGGTTTGACGCGGTGAAGTATAGATCTTCAATTTAGTGGGAATGGTCGGTGCCGTCGTATCAATCACCAGATTCCGGTTAGCGGCTAGATTAGTAGTTGGTGTTGTAGCGGTAACGGCGTAGTCAATGCTATCGGTAATGGTACCGGTGATACTTTGTACCGTGAGGTCACTGCTGGTGTCGCCAGCACGTACGGTGTAATCACAACTGCCGGTGGTTCCATCACTAATGGTGAAGCTACAAGAGCGGTCCGTTGTTCCCGTTTCCAGGGTGACCGTCACATCACCACTGACGGCTTCTGAAAAAGCGATATCGATGTCAATCTGGTCGCCAGCGTTATAGTAACCATTGGCGGTATCCGAGCTAGCAGTGGTAATGGTGGGTGCAACATCCACAGCCGCACAATCGGGTACCACTGCGGTTTCGCCGCTGCAGTAACCGGCCTGATCCAACTCGACTGCTTTCAAGGCTTTTTCTACCGCGTTGCAATCCGTACTGTCATATAAATCGGCACAGGCGGTCAGTAAAGCAGTATAGGCTTCATTAAAATCGGTGGTAGTGGTGTAATAGGTGGTTTGGGCACGATAAAAAATGGCTTCTTCTTTGTCTCGTCCAATACCCGTGATGGTGCAACCATTAAAGGTTCCGCCCATTGCTATCAAATAAGCTGCCTTATTTATAACCGAACTGTTCAAGTGGACACCGCCACTATCATATTCACCGCAGTATAGATTCTCACTGTTATAACGGTCAGGATATGGCACCGAGTTACCAGCGTCATCCACATAGGTATAGGTCGTTGGATCGCTCATGCTGCGTAAAGCCCCGATCGACAAATCTTCGCCCATCAACCAATCACTGGCACCGGTGATGTAATATTCCAGGGCTTCACCGAAGATATCAGAATTAGCTTCGTTCAAGGCACCGGTTTCATAGGTATAAGCTAATCCAAAAGGAGCGCCGTTACTATCTAAAATGCTAAAATAGTTAACTGCATGGGCATATTCATGGCCAGTGATATCATTGGTGATAAAGCCTTCACAATAATGCATGGAACCAATTCCATCAAAAAACGCATTGGGACAACTAGTGTAATCACTGGCACTAAGAAAGAAGTAATCAATGTAAGTTAGGCCAGTGGTATCGGCTGCGGGATAATAGAACCCATCACCCATGCCGCCGTTATCATTGGCACCATCGCGATTAAAGGTGCTTAGATAGTAATCATGCGTCCTACCCAGCGCATCGTATAAGTCGTCGGTATCGTTGAGAATGGTGAGCAGAAAGTTGGGGTTCAGCGGATTAGCGCCACGGGCTAATTGACCTTCTGAGCGGCCATAGGTGTAGCCAGTAGTAGTGTCGAGCGCGTCAATATAACAATCCCCATCGGCATAGGAGCAATCGTAAATGAGGCGATTCACCGCCTGATGCAGACCATGGATTTGATACACCAACTCACCGTTCTGGGCATCCACATAATAATACTCATGAATGAGCGGTTCACGTTGGTATAGTTCTATTTCCCAGACTAAGGTAGCGGTATCCGGTTTTAGTTTGTTCAGTAGTCGTGGATTGAAAATATATAAATTTTGTTTTAGTACGGTAGTGTCTGCATCCGCCAGGCCTTGGGCAATCACCACGGCCTCATCGGCTGAGAGAGTAGGAGTTGTAGTAATATCAGCTGCGGCGATGGTAGTGCTAGCCTTCCCGGTAATAAAGCGTTGTCCGGTAGCAGGATTGTGGTGCCATTTGATTTTTCCGCCAAAGATGGGTATGCCCTGATACTTTTGCGGGTAAGTTTAATGCG
>CAZSXL010000122.1:0-3704 GCA_964611225.1 uncultured Gammaproteobacteria bacterium | reverse complement strand
GTAATGTGCTGGCACCACTCTCTGGAGCGTTACCCTATGCGCAACTCCAACAGGCGCTTGATCAATACGTGCAATAACGCATGTTTGATTTCATTCAAGTAGCAGCGGCCGAAGGCAACGTCAGTTTGGGCGTTGCCTTCTTGGCCGGCTTAATCACCTTTTTGTCGCCCTGTATTTTACCGATTGTCCCATCGTACCTCAGTTATGTGGTTGGTGTCAGCACCACAGAATTAAAACAAGCCAAACCCAGTCAGCGTTGGAGCATCGTCTGGTATGCCGGTTTATTTGTGCTCGGTTTTCTAACGGTCTTTATGGTGCTAGGTCTAGTCACCGGTACGATCGGTGGATGGTTAGCCTTGTATAAAACAAAATTACAAGTAGTGGGTGGCGTGTTGCTGGTACTGTTCGGGTTATATATTCTAGAAGTGTTCAAATTTTCCTGGATCTACAAACAGGCCCAATTACGGATGAAGCGATCCTGGACTCGTTGGCAATCACTGAATGCTGTGCTGATTGGTATGACCTTTGGTTTGTCCTGGACACCCTGTGTTGGACCGATTCTTGCCTCCATTTTATTTTTGGCGACATTTTCTGGAGGTTCCACACAAGGCGTATTATTACTGTTGATGTTTGCCCTTGGTCTGGCTGTTCCTTTTTTACTCATTGCACTGTTCTTGCAAAAGCTGCTACCGTTACTTAAACGCTTCAGTAACTATCTGGCGTGGATTCATCGATTAGCTGGACTAGTCATCCTCTTAATCGGCTTGGCATTATTAACCGGAACGTTTAACTACATCAGTGGATATTTTATGAGCATTTCACAGCCACTTATATAATTGATTCAATTATGCCTAAAAGCAACTTCCTTATCCTGACCCTACTAGCAATAGTTACTACTGGCTGTCAGCGGTCAAATCCAGTCACCACGCTCGCACCAACTGTCTTGACCACTACCGACGTTGATCAAGCTGTGCTGAAAGCCATGGAGGCAATTCCAAGTGCTGGTGTGTCGTTGGCAACAGCCACAACCGGGTTGCAACCTTTAGACTACACCCTGGACGGCAATACGAAAGTATTCGAACTCACTGCTCAAGCAGTGCAGTGGCCGATTTTCGACAATAATTACGTCACGGCTTGGACCTATAACGGCATGGTGCCTGGACCATTAATTCGGGTGACGGCAGGAGATCAAGTACGTATCAATGTGCACAACACATTAACTGAGCCCACTACTATTCACTGGCATGGTATTGAAGTACCGAATGAGATGGATGGTATTCCAGATATGACTCAAGCTGCCATTCAACCAGGTGAAACGTTCACCTATGCATTTACTGCCAAGCCAGCAGGCACCTTCTGGTATCATTCCCACTATGATAGTGATAAACAAATCTCGGTAGGGTTATCTGGTGCCTTTATTATTGACCCACTCGAAGAAACCAATAAACCTGATATTGACCAGGTACTGATGTTGAATGAATGGCGGTTAATCGATGGCCAGACCTATGCGGCTATGCCAGCTACGGGTATGGATGGCAACTATTTTACGATCAACGGTAAAAGTTATCCGGATACCGAAACGTTAGATGTCAAAGTTGGTCAGAAAGTGCGATTACGTTTTGTTGGTAGCGGACAAATGATTCATCCGATGCATCTGCATGGGTTTGCTTTTAAAGTGGTAGCCACCGATGGATATACCGTACCGGCAGTAGCTCAACTGACTAAGGATACGCTTAGTGTGGCTCCTGGGGAACGGTACGATATTGAATTTACACCCGATCGACCCGGCCAATGGATGCTACATTGCCACATCCCGCATCACACTACCAATGAACATGAGGAGCCAGGTGGTTTAATGATGGTTGTAAACGTTACTAATTAATTACACTATTAGATTTGTTTATGAAAAAAGCTTTACTCATCGTTGGAATCGTTATAGTAGGTATTTGGGGATTATGGAAGATTATTCCGAGTGGAAATACTAATACCACTGACGCTGGTGTACAAATCGAACTAGTATCACCCAGTAGCGTGCCGGCAGGACAAAATACCTTTATCGTCAGCCTGCGGGATGCCGCTGGCGAACCGATTGATGATGCGGCAGTCACCGTTGATATTAATATGACGACGATGAATATGGGAAAGCAGCAAGGTCAAGCAACAGCGCAAGGTGATGGTGAGTATGCCGCCGTCGGTAATTTAGGCATGCTGGGACCATGGAGAATTGCTACTGACATTACCTTACCGAGCGGAGAAACCACCAGCCAAGATTTTATCGTCACTGCCCAATAGCGACCTATGAAAAACTATCTAGCAGAATTCATCGGTACCTTTACCTTAACGTCCGCTGTGTTGATTGCTCTGGGTGGCCAGTGGGCTGGGTACACACCAATGATTGCTGGCTTAACGGTGGGATTATTCGTTTATACCGTGGGCGCTATTTCTGGAGCACACCTTAACCCAGCCATTACCATTGGTGCTTGGTCCATCAAAAAAATACCGACCCAAACGGCTGTTGTCTATGTCGTCAGTCAATTACTAGCTGCGTTAGCGGCCAAGTACTTAGTGGGTAGTATGTATCCAGTCGCGGATATTACTGTGGTGAATAGCTGGGCGGTATTAGTCGGTGAACTAGTTGGCACGATGATCCTGGCCTTTGGTGTGTCAGCGGTCGTGTTTAAACGCGTCACGCAATCGGCCAGTGGTTTAGTGATTGGCGGATCACTCACCTTAGGTGTGTTGGTTGCATCCGGCTTATCCAATGGTGTCTTGAATCCTGCGGTGGCGCTGGGGATCGGATCGTTTTCATGGATCTATGTATTAGCCCCCATCGTCGGTAGTCTGATTGGCTTTCAGTTGTACCGTCATGCGACTACCGAATCGAAAACCAGGTAAATACACCTTCCCACAGTTTGATCATGTCATGACTGCCGAAAAATTGCAGGCCATGAAGGATAAATTAGTGCAGCTAAAAAAGGTTACATTACCGCAAGCTATGCGTGATACGCAACGTTACGGTGAGAACGGTGATTTCTCGGAGAACGCTGAATACCAAATTGCCAAAGGCCGACTGCGCGGCTTAAACAAGCTGGCGGACGAGTTACAATACCAAATTAATCACGCTACCTTGATTGCACCCGTCACCGATAGCGCCACCGTCCAAATTGGTCATACGGTCACCATTACTACTGGTGCCACGCAATCTACTTTCACTATTCTTGGGTCAACCGAGTCGAACCCTAGTGCTGGGATTATTTCCTATAGCTCTCCGCTTGGTGTGGCCCTACTGGGCCATGCTGTTGATGAAACCGTTACCATGCAAGCCGGTGACCGCAAAATCAATTACAAAATTCTTGCAATCATCAACGGGTAGGTAATATTTATGCTTCATTGGATCTAGTATACAGCTTAATTTATTATTTGGCTGGCTTGCCAGCCGGAGTCCTCTGAAGCCTGTGGCGTAAGAGGACGTAGGGCGGGGCGGCAGGGCTCGAACCTGCGATCTCCGCATTAACAGTGCGGCGTTGTACCAGCTCAACTACACCCCAATACATTCAACAAAAAACTGCCAGGGTTAGCTGGCAGAGTGGGTTGATGATGTAACGATACGTCAACGCAAACTGACCAGCTGGTGCTGGGTATTGTTATTCACGTTATTTGTTAAACGTTGACGCATGGTGACAGTATATAGGATCAAGCGATAA
>CAZSXL010000121.1:0-3710 GCA_964611225.1 uncultured Gammaproteobacteria bacterium | reverse complement strand
GAAAACTGTGGAGTGCATTTAATAATCAATATACAATGTATGCGTACAGTGTTTACGTCCGAGTCGGTGACCGAAGGTCATCCAGACAAAATGGCCGATCAGATTTCTGATGCGGTCTTAGATGCAATTTTAGCGCAGGATCCTAAAGGCCGCGTGGCTTGTGAAACTTACCTGACGAACGGTTTTGCCGTGGTCGGTGGAGAAATTACCACTTCATCCTATGTCGACGTGCCTAACTTGGTGCGTGGCGTCATTAAAGATATTGGCTACACCGATTCTGAATATGGTTTCCACTGGGAAACATCTGGTGTGATGGTAGCGATTAAAGAACAATCCACTGATATCGCTATGGGCGTGGATAGTTTCAAAAAGAATAAAAAAGGTGGTGTCGATAAAGAAGATTTGGAAAATCTCGGTGCTGGTGACCAAGGTTTAATGTTCGGTTATGCCTGCAACGAAACCAAAGAACTGATGCCGTTGCCGATTGTCTTAGCACACAAATTAGCCCGTCGTTTAGCCGAGGTGCGGAAGAAGAATATCATCAAAGGGTTACGTCCCGATGGTAAGAGTCAAGTTACTGTCGAATATGAAGGTGATAAACCAGTCCGTGTGCGTTCTGTGCTGATCTCGACCCAGCACAATCCAGAGTTATCAAACAAAACGTTGCGGCCAGCCGTCATTAATAAAGTGATCAAAGCCGTGGTTCCAAAAAACTTGTTAGACAAAGAGACCTTATACTATGTGAATCCAACTGGTCGGTTCGTGATTGGTGGTCCGCAAGGGGATACTGGTTTAACCGGTCGTAAGATTATTGTTGATACCTACGGTGGCTATGCTCGTCATGGTGGTGGCGCTTTCTCTGGTAAAGATCCTAGTAAAGTAGATCGCACCGGTTGTTATGCCGCTCGCTGGATTGCTAAAAACATTGTGGCGGCTAAATTAGCGACTCGCGCAGAAGTCCAGGTGGCTTATGCCATTGGTATGGCCCAACCGTTATCAGTGCGTGTAGATACCTTTGGTACTGGTAAAGTGGCCGACGCGATATTAGCTGATGCTGTACAAAAAGTATTTGATTTGCGTCCGGGCATGATTATTAAAGCTTTGAATCTGCGTCGTCCGATCTACCGTCAAACTGCAGCCTACGGACACTTCGGTCGCAACGATTTGAAACTACCTTGGGAACAAACCAATCGCGTAGCGGCTTTGAAAAAAATCGTCAACCAGAAGCTGCGTTAGCATGCCTGTCCTCATCTCTGGTTCGGTAGCGTATGATCGCATCATGGATTTTCCGGGAAAATTTTCGGATAATATTCTGCCGGGAAAAATACATAGCATCAGCATCAGTTTTGCTTTAGATCAATTGGCCATTAAATATGGTGGTACCGCTGCCAATGTGGCCTATACCTTGGCGCTCCTAGGAGAAAAGCCTATGATCGTTGCTAGTGTCGGTAAAGACTTTCCAGATTATGCTACTTGGCTGCAACGCAAAGGTGTGCGTTTGGATGGCGTTCATATGGTACCGACTGATATCTGTGCCACCGCCCATATCATTACCGACAAAGCGGATAGTCAGATTACCGGATTCTATTTTGGCGCCATGCGCGTAGCGGCTCTCAAACAATCCAAAGTGAAACGTGCAGTCGCAGCCTCAGTAAAAAAACCACATACAGTTGGTTTAATTGGCGCAGGTAATACCGCTGATATGATACTGGCCGCCCAAACCTATCGCAAAGCTAAGGTACCGTTTGTGTTTGACCCCGGTCAACAAACTCCCTGGCTAAGCGCTGAGCAATTCAAGAGCATTTTGCATGGTGCCCATACTTTAATTGTGAATGACTATGAATTGGCGTTGGTCCAAAAGAAATTGAAGAAAGATGTTAAAGTATTATCGCAACTCAAACAGTTAATTGTGACCCGGGGTGAGAAAGGTGCCGACTGGTATGTGGGCGGAAAAAAACATACAATGCCAGTGGCAAAACCCAAAAAAGTAATCGATCCTACTGGGGCTGGTGACGCCTATCGTTCTGGTGTAGTATTGGGTCTGCTGCGAGGTTGGTCAGTTGAACAAGCCGGTAGAGTGGGAGCCTTAGCAGCCACCTATGCCATTGAGCATTATGGCACTCAGCAACACAGCTTTAGTAAAGCCCAATTTCAAAAAAGGTATCATCAGTCTTTTAAACAGAAAATAACTATTTAATGTCCATATGAAGTACGACGTCAAAGATCTGAAACTAGCTGACAAAGGCAAGCAACGCATTGAGTGGGCTGACCACGACATGCCGGTGTTGCGCGATCTGCGCGCCCGATTTAAGAAAGAACAGCCAATGAAAGGGATGAAGATGTCCGCTTGTTTGCATGTTACTGCTGAAACAGCTAATTTGATGCGTACACTTAAGGCGGGTGGAGCAGACGTCGTGCTCTGTGCCTCTAATCCATTATCTACGCAAGATGATGTTGCGGCGGCCTTAGTGAAACATTACGGTATCCCAACCTTTGCCATTACTGGTGCGGATAATAAAACCTACTACAAACATTTAAAATCTGCCGTAGCGCATAGCCCAAATGTCACCATGGACGACGGTGCCGATTTAGTGACCATGATTTTGAAGGAGCGCCCAGATTTACATAGCAAGATTGTAGCTTCAATGGAAGAAACCACCACCGGTGTGATTCGTCTACGCGCTATGGAAAAAGATGGTGTCTTGAAATTTCCAGTCGTAGCCGTAAATGATGCCGCCTGCAAACATTTTTTTGATAACCGTTACGGTACTGGTCAATCCACCATCGATGGTATTGTCCGTGCTTCCGATGTGTTATTAGCCGGTTCTACCTTTGTGGTGGCTGGTTATGGTTGGTGCGGCCGTGGCTTAGCCGACCGGGCGCGTGGTATGGGTGCTAAGGTCATTGTCACCGAGATCGATCCGATTAAAGCACTTGAAGCAGTGATGGATGGTTTCCGCGTCATGCCGATGGTAGATGCAGCTAAAGAAGCTGATATCATCTGCACTGTGACTGGTAACATTAATGTCCTGGATAAGCGTCACTTCAAAGTGATGAAAGACGGTGCCATGATTTGTAACTCTGGTCACTTCAATGTAGAAATCAACCTAGCTGATTTGAAGGCCATGAGTAAGAACGTCAAGCGTGTCCGTGAATTCGTGGAAGCCTATGCGTTAAAATCTGGTAAAACGATCCACGTCTTAGGCGAAGGTCGCTTAGTCAACTTAGCTGCCGCCGAAGGTCACCCCGCTTCCGTAATGGATATGAGTTTTGCGGTGCAGGCTTTGACCACCGAATGGGCTGTGAAAAATCATAAATCACTCACTGCTAAAGTCTACAATGTGCCTGAACATATTTATGACAATGTGTCACGTTTGAAACCCAAAACCATGGGCGTGAAAGTAGAATTACTCACCGCGGAACAAAAAAAGTACCTCGCACACGGGGAAATGGGCAACGAAAAACCAAAAACCAACACCAAAATGCCTCACCTCATCAACCTCATTTTCGGCATTCCGACCGCACTAGCACAGGCTGCCACTGGAGAAAAAACCACCACCTCCACCAATGCTTTGAGCTTTATTTTTGAAAATTTGCCCCTGTGGATCACCTCCATCATCGTTTTTATTTTGGCGATGGTGCTTGGCCTGATCCTCAAAAACATCGTCGAAAGCCGTATTTCTAAAACTATTAGCGAAGAACACCAGGAG
>CAZSXL010000120.1:0-3712 GCA_964611225.1 uncultured Gammaproteobacteria bacterium | reverse complement strand
TGTGATCGCTGCCAGAACATCACTTTCGCCTTGCGCTTTGTTCTTATTTGATCGCGCTTCTGCTGCCAGTTCTTTGGCGCGATCCCTCATCGCTTCTCGTTCAAATTCCGAGAATGCTGCAGACTTCTTTTTAGTCATATTTTTGTTGTTAGCTGGCATATTGGTCATTAGTAGTTATTTATATCGTACGTAATGAATAGGACGTTAGAACTGCTTTGGTAGTTACTCCCTAGTGCTGACTAGTCAGAAACTATCACTTCTTTCTTTCAGCCAGTACTTTAACTCGCTCCAGAGCTTTGGGATAGTTGACCTTAAAATATTCTTCCAGTTCTGGCGGAACATCAAATGCAACGGTTAAAGTCGTAGTGCCGTCTTTCTCTGCTAGTGAGAAACTTTCCTCGCCGCCAGTCCACTGCTTTTCACGCTCTTGTTTTCCAGATTCCTGCGTATCTGCTTGGTGTCTGAGCAGCAATAATTCGCCTGCGACGAGCTTTTCAACCAAACTGTTTACGCCGTACCCGTTTCCAGAGATATACTGTACTTCGTTGCCTTCTTTCAGATCGCCGACCATGTATGTCCCCGGATCAATGATACCTGCCCATTCGCGAAATGTTTCATCTTGCCACAAAGTATCCCAAACCCTTTCTTTGGTGGCATTTATCTCAATTGAGAATTGCATTTCTTTCATAAGAAGTTAATTATAACAAAAAGATGTACTCCTTCAAATCCTTTGCGCCCAATAAAACAAAAACCAGTCCTGACGGACCGGTTTTCGTTTCATGGGGTGATCGACGGGATTCGAACCCGCGACCAATGGCACCACAAGCCACTGCGCTACCACTGCGCCACGACCACCACGATGCGTTTCGCTCACGCGAACCGCACGGGTAAACCATATACATTATACATGGCTTGCCAGTGCGGTCTTGAGTCTTCGAAAGAACGCCTCTGGTAGCAGGAGAGGGATTCGAACCCACGACCTCGGGCTTATGAGTCCCACGCTCTAACCAACTGAGCTACCCTGCCCTCTGCTTTCCTATTGCGCTCCACTGAAGTTCATAGAAGCGCAATAAATACTAACAAATCATTTCATTTTTTGCAATGATGGGTTAAAATTAGCTTCATATGCCTGAACCTTCAGAACGTAACTCAATTCGCGGGCCATATGACGCTATTCGGCGCATTGAGGACCAAGATGTACACATTCGCGAACTACGGGAGTTGCGTCTTCGCTTACAGGAGCAGTTTGCCAACCACATCGCGGCCATTCAAGAAGGTAACTGGCCGGCTGTAGCTGAGTATGACTTACCAGAGTGTATTCCGTTTGAAACAACTACTTACCCGGTGGATATGACGCGTCAGGGCGAATTTGTCAGTCGCCACCCTAATCAGTTTGCGCATTTACCTAGTCGTCAAGAGGTTCCGGGCGTAGTAAAACTAACGTTGGGCGACCTGGATGCCGCAGCGGAATGGGATATGCTGCCCACGCTCAATCCAGATAGCCGCAAGCGTCCACAATCTAACCATGCCCGACAATTAATTGAAGATGTCAAATATCGTGCCATTATGCGGCGAGTGTTTGTGGCTCGTTTGCTACTAGCTGAACGTATCTGGAAACGGGCAACGCAGTTGGCTGATACCGGTAGTGCCTGGCCAGATATTCCTGTACAGTATGAAGCCGAACACAGCCAGAATACGGCACAACTCATCCGGCCGCAGGTTGAAGAGGCTCTTGTGAAACCGGGTATGTTAGCTGAACGGATTACATTTACTATGGCTGCCCGCTTAGGTAGCCGAGTAGCTCCACCATTTCGACCTTTTCGAGCGCGAGCCGGAGTTGATATGAATGAACATGTGGATTTGCTGATGCGGGTTGAACCACCAAAGGCTGAACCAACGCTCGTTGGTATAGATGTCACAACTAAAACTGCCCCAGAAGATGTGTGGCGCAAACATTTTGTCCAGCGAGATAGTGGCCGTAGTGCCACCACCGGTACTTTACGCGATCCAGCCACGTTAGACTATCATTTACGGGCAGCGCGTTCAGTCTTGGCTACCCCCATCGGAATTCAGTGGTTACGGGTTCTGCATCAATGGTCCGACCGACGTGCCCATACCACGATTACACCAGAATATATGTTACGATCGGATCACCGGGTCGAACTAGGAGAGAGAATGCTTGGGTATATGCGTACCCCAGATGGCCAAGACTATTATAGTTCAACCATGATCGAAAAAACGTATCGATCAGTCTATGGTCAGTGGGATACCAGGTATCCCTGATTACAAAATGGCTGGGCAAGCAGGTTTTTTAAAAATATGGTAAGGCGATTTACGGCGCTGAAAATCTACTTCTGATAACCCTAGTTCAATTAAGTTATCTCGGCCGATGGCATCTTCTTTCAAACGTTCAATTTGATGATCTTCCATCAACGCGGCAGAACTCAACCACAAACTGCCATACGGACTAAGTAATTTTCCAACCCGAGGGATATCAATATCATTTTTCACTCCATGCGATAAGGCAAACCGCTCATGGACAATATCAGCATTCCCTTCTAAGTGAATCCGTGCACCGTCATGCAATTGTATTTCTGTGCGGCGCAATTGAGCGGCATCACCGTTAATATACTGTAACCACTGTCGCTGTTCTTTCAGCAAAGCGATATCATCTCTTGAAAGATTATCTGGCCGTTTGTTTTGCAACAGCAAAGCTTGATCTACTTGTAATGATAGATTGCTAATCACTAAAGCCAACTGGCCACTGTCAATTTTTTCATGCATACCTGGTTGTGCAGCAAAACGCGCCAGAGATAATCCAAACATGCCACCAAGATCAAGCAATACGGTTGGACTAGGATTTGCAGTGTGATCTTTGACTGCCATTACTTTACCGAGCTGGTCAAACAGTCGTCGTTCAGTACCGACTAACTCGCGTTCATGGTGGCGTGTTACTAACGGTTCATTCAGAAACAATTGGTGGCTGTAACTACCTGTGCCCACGCCCCAGATTTCACCCCACGGGGTTACTTCTGTGCGTTTCTTGGCATGGAGTTGTGATCGCTCGCCTAATCTTGGTGCAAATTTCATAGTGCCCCGACTAGGAATCGAACCTAGATCCGCAGCTTAGAAGGCTGCTGTTCTATCCGTTGAACTATCGGGACGGTAATGCTACTGTGGCAGTAGTATGTCCTATCCTATCAAGTTGCCAGCCGATGTACAATCCGTGTTGTCTACACTGCGGCAAGCCGGTTACGAAGCTTACGTGGTAGGTGGTTGTTTGCGTGACTTATTATTACAAACGGAACCAAAGGACTGGGATGTCACCACTAATGCCTTGCCGGAACAGATTCAGCAGGTCTTTCCTAAATCCCTCTACTTAAATACCTTTGGTACGGTCACTGTCCGCAGTGGTGCCATGGAGGTAGAAGTCACCACTTACCGGGCTGACGGTGCTTATTCAGATCATCGTCATCCTGACCAAGTAAAGTTTGGAGTCTCTCTACAAGACGATTTAGCGCGTCGAGATTTTACGATCAATGCGTTAGCTTACGATGGCGAGAACCTAATTGATTTATATCAAGGACAACCGGATTTAGCGACTGATGTCATTCGAGCGGTGGGTGAGCCCACTGTACGTTACCAGGACGCTGCGCTTCGCATGTTGCTCGCCATTCGTTTCTCCAGCGATCTACGTATTCACACCGAATCA
>CAZSXL010000119.1:0-3736 GCA_964611225.1 uncultured Gammaproteobacteria bacterium | reverse complement strand
GGGGGAGCGCGCAAAAAAACTGGAAGAAGAAACGCGATAAAATAAGAAACAAGCGCAAGGCGAAAGGGATGTTCTGGAAGCGATCAAAAAGCTGTCGGAACCAGATCGCACCATGGCCAAACGGATTCATGCGCTCATTAAAAAGAGCGCACCTGCCCTGTCACCGAAAACTTGGTATGGCATGCCCGCCTATGCTAAGGACGACAAAGTTGTCTGCTTCTTTCAAGGTGCACAAAAGTTCAAGACGAGGTACGCGTCGTTAGGCTTCAGTGACAGCGCGAAACTCGATGCAGGGGCCATGTGGCCAGTTGCATTCGCGTTGAAGCAGTTGACTGCTACTGAAGAGGCAAAGATCGCCGCGCTCCTGAAGAAAGCGGTGAGCTGATTTCCGCTACGGTGCAGAATGTTATTACGAAAAAATTAGAGCTGCCCTTCAGTGATGGTGATCGCTCGACCTAATGCACGAATGTCTTCTGCTACTTCGTGTGGCGCATTGGTGAGATTAAGCTGCATAGTACGTTGCAGTATATCATCTAACGTTACTAAACTTGCAGCGACACCTGCGTCAGAGCGCTGAGCTAACGCATCTCGGATGATAGCAAGACGAGCCTCATAAGAACGCAAAATTCTGGCATTACGTTGCATGCTGCCACCAGCTCTGTCTACACTAGTAGGGATAGGTTCATGTGTCATACCCAAACTGTGGTGACGATACGCTTTAATTTCATACGGTTAGTATAGATTAAAATAACGCCGAAGCATAGCTCGAATGATCCGCCAGACTGTGCTATGGTGTATCCATGTTCGACATCATGATTGTCTATGATGCTCACTTAGCGCATAGTGCCGCCGATCCGACCTACCGTGAACCTGCTCCATTTTCCATCAGTGGAGAATATTTTAATTGTAATGCTACTTACCAATATTTTATTAAGTACTGCCAACAACAAGGTCTCAAGGCTGCCTTTACGACTACTCATGATATTAATGCATCCGGACAGTTTAGTAGTATCTGGACATACACGACTACTTGGGAACGTCAGCAAGGAGTAACCTACGCTAAAGTGATCTTTGATAAATTTTCTAATCTGCTGACCCGTAATCACGCCGCCTATAAAATACTAACCACTATCCTGAAGCCGTTACCGTTACTACACAATCAAGCGATGCGCATCATGTTTGATAACAAACTAGAAACATACTTGCAATTTCCAAACTACACGATACCAACCGTGCAACTGGATTCGCTGGCTCCAGCTAGTATTGAAAAGGCGGAACGAGCTTTGGCGGCGCAATGTCGTGTACACCCGTATCGAGACGACTTTGGCCCTGACCTAGTATTAAAAGATCAATTTGGGATTGGTGGTAATCAAATTTATAAAATAACGAGTGACGCCGACTTTGCAGCTGTGCCCTATCACCCTACCACGCGTTATATTTTGCAACCGCTTATTCAAGCTTCTGGTTTTGCCATTGATCACTATACTGGCAGTTCGGATCTACGGGTGATCATTTGTAATGATCAGATTATTCAAAGTTATCTGCGTATTGCCAAAGCTGGAGAGTTTCGGGCCAATGCTCAACAAGGCGGTGAAGTGGTCTACTTGACCTTGGATAAAATTCCGGCAGACGTGATCACCATGATCACTGAGATCAAACAACACTTCCCTAATAAAACTGCACTCTATACGCTGGATTTTATCAAAAGTGATCATGGCCACCTCTATTTTATTGAAGGTAATAATAGCCCGGGCTTAAATTGGTTTGATCGCGAAGACGAAACCAGAGCCAAAGAACTCATTCATCTACTCGTCAATAACTTGCAGCAGCTAATAGTGTGATATACTAATCACACTAATGATTAGTATTTTTTCTATGTCTTATCGCTACATTTTAGTTGCTGCAATCAGCGTATTAACAATTCTACCGCTGGCTGGCCAGGCTGCTGATAGTATTACACTAAATGGCATGAGTCCGGAAGTAGATGAAGATATCACTCCATCGGATAACCAAAAAGCTAGCGAGGAAAACTTTTACACCTTTTGGTTCAAAGGTCAGATTGGCACAGAGTATTCGATCAGTTTCGATGTGTCTGAAGAGCCAGCCTTTACGTTTGTATCTGGCGGCGATATGTCTGTAGATAGTAATGTCTATTTTAATCCAGAGACCAATGTGTTTTCCGTCACCTACACGGCGGTAGCACTACAGCAGATTGATAGTCAAAGTAGTCTAGAACTGGATGACAACCAAACCTTAACGATTATTGCCATTAGTTTCCCGGTGGCAGAAGGTGAATCTGGCCCTGGAGCAGCGACGATTGGATCTTGGCTGGCCACCAACTTTCAGGAATGGACTTTGACTACTCCCAGTGAATCGAACAATGCCATGGGTGCCACGGTACAAGGAGATGCTGGCGATACGGGTGACTTTGAACTATTCATGCCAGATGCTGCTTTGAACTTGATGGCAGAATATGATGGTGAGGAAGAATACGATGCAGCCGATATGGCCGTATATAAAGATAAGACCCAAGCGCAAGCCGAAGTAGAAAATGTGACTGGTGGAGCTTATGTGAGTTTTTCTACCACACTACCGGAAGAATCTAACGTGGATGAAGATGAGGGGCCACAAGCCCTGCATCCACTGGCACAAGGTGTGTCGCAAGCCCTAACCGTAGCACCGATACCACCGGTTTCACTGAATGTTAGTGATGAGTCAGTAGAAAAATATGACTATGTGAAGTTAACCGGCACTATCAAGAGTGGTAAAAGTGGAAAAACAGTCACGTTGTGGCGCCGCTTTGAAGATACTAAACTGGAAAAGTTTGCTACAGTTACTACCACTAAAAATGGTAAGTTCAAGTTACGTTTAAAAATCCGCCGTAATATCATGTTCAAGGCGAAGTACAAAGGTGATGTTTCAGATTCGGTCAGTGTACAAGTGAACTAGTCATATGCTCAACTTGGTTATTAATATTGTGCTGCCCAGTATTATTTTGACTAAATTCAGTAGTGCCGCTTACCTGGGGCCTGTCTATGGTTTATTACTAGCACTGAGTTTACCGTTGGGGTATGGTCTATACGATCTCATTAAAACCAAACGCTATAATTTTGTTTCTATTCTAGGTATCATCAGTATTGTCCTCACTGGTGGCATTGGTCTATTGGCGTTGCCGCTGGAGTGGATAGCCATTAAAGAAGCGGCGGTTCCCCTACTGATTGGGATAGGCGTACTGATTACTGCTCGGACAAAATTTCCGTTAGTGAAAAAATTACTGTTTCAGATTGCCAATGAAGCCCTGATCATGAGTAAACTCACTACACCCACCGCTCAACAAACCTTTGAACGCAAAACGTTAAGGGCTACTTACCTAGTGGCGCTATCATTTCTGGTGTCCGCTATCCTTAACTATGTGTTAGCAAAAATAATCGTTACCAGTCCACCTGGTACAGCGGAGTTTACCGCCGAGTTAGGTCGTTTAACCGCGTATAGTTATCCAGTGATTGCGTTGCCCTCTACCGCCATACTAGTAGTTGCATTACTGTTATTGCTACGCGATATTAAAACGCTAACGGGTCTAGAGCTGGAAACTGTCCTGAAATCTTCTAAATAGAAACTGGCTGCTACCATACCTCCCTCCCCAACCCTCCCTCCTCTGAAGGAGTGGAGGGACAGAGGGAGGTGGAAAAATCAAGTTAGCAATGCACCACCCCCCTGTAGATAACTTTGGATGACT
>CAZSXL010000118.1:0-3842 GCA_964611225.1 uncultured Gammaproteobacteria bacterium | reverse complement strand
AACGGGCAAGACTGAACAACAAGTGAAAGATTATTTAATCGATTTTGAACAAGTGTAATCAGGGACTGTCCAATTTGTACCCTTTTGGTCGGATCGTACCCCGCAATTACCACAACAAATTAATTTGATCTTGGCCAAATAACCGTATGCACTCACCTGATGCTTTACATGGTTTACGTCATTCCGCTGCGCACATGTTGGCTGCCGCCGTGTTGCAGTTGTATCCGGGCACCAAGCTAGGCACCGGGCCGGTTGTTCAGAACGGTTTTTATTATGATCTCTTGTTACCGCAGCCGATTACTGATGTCGATCTAGAGCGTATTGAAGAGGTCATGCGTGAGATTATTAAAGGCCAGCATGACTTTGTGCAGGAGGCAGTTACTACGGAGCAAGCCAAACAATTTTTTCACGACCAACCGTTTAAGTGCGAGTTAGTAGAAAAATTTTCGGCGGATGGGCGCAACTTAACACTCTACCACTCGGGGCCGTTTACAGATTTATGTGAAGGTGGTCATGTCAACAATACCAAGGAATTGCAAAGTTGTGGTTTCAAACTGACGAAACTAGCGGGTGCCTATTGGCAAGCGGATGCCAGCCGTCCGCAGATGACCAGAATTTATGGCGTCTTGTTTCCCTCTCCCAAGGAATTAAAAGTCTATTTTGCCCAGCTAGAGGAAGCGGAGAAACGGGATCATCGTAAATTAGGCAAAGAGCTTGATTTATTCACCTTTTCGGAATTAGTCGGTGCCGGGCTACCGTTGTTTACACCGCGTGGCACCATCATCCGGCGTGAATTAGAAAATTATATCTCCGAATTACGTGAGCAGCGTGGTTTTCAGCGGGTGTGGATTCCCCACATGGCCAAAGTCGATTTGTATAAAACTTCTGGTCACTGGGATAAATTTGAAGATGATCTGTTCCATGTTAGCAGTAAGAAAACGGATACGTTGTTTGTAATGAAACCAATGAATTGTCCTCATCATACGAAAATTTACGCTTCCCAACCACGACGTTTTAAGGATTTGCCGTTCCGGTTTTATGAAACCACGACGATTTACCGTGATGAAAATACCGGACAGATTCAAGGTCTAACGCGGGTGCGCTCCATCACGCAAGACGATTCGCATGTGTTTGCGCGGCCTGATCAGATTCAACAAGAAGCGGAGTTAGCGCAATCGATTATCACAGAACTATACGCCAAAGTAGGGATGGAATTACGGCTGCGCTTTTCCACCCATGACCCCGCTAAAATGGAAAATTATCTGGGTACAGAAGCTACCTGGCAAAATTCGGAGCAGATGTTACAGGCCGTGATGGCTAGTAAAGGCTTAGAGTATGTTGAGGGCGTGGGCGAAGCCGCTTTCTATGGTCCGAAGATTGATTACATGGCTGTAGATTGTTTGGGTCGCGAGTGGCAGTTGGCCACCATTCAGTTAGATGTGAACCAGCCAGAACGGTTTCAATTGTCCTATACGAATAATGAAGGCAAAGAAGAACGTCCAGTAATGATTCATGTCGCCGTCATGGGATCGGTAGAACGTTTTATGGGTGTGTTGATTGAACATTTTGCGGGTAATTTTCCAGTCTGGTTAGCACCGGATCAAGTGGAGCTGCTAGCAGTTGGTGAAAAGCATAATCAATACTGCCTTGATTTAGCGCAGCAATTTAAAGCAGCTGGCATGCGAGTAGCTGTGAATACCGATAGTGAAACGCTCGGTAATAAAATTCGTAAATCTGCCAAAACAAAAGTGCCTTACCTGGTTGTGATTGGCGACAAGGAAATAGAGTCTGGTCAGTTGCCTATTCGTAAACGTGGCAGCAAGGATAACGTCATGTTATCCACCGCAGATTTCATCCAGCAGCTTGAAGCGGACATTAGCAGTAAGGCGATTTGGTAACACCTAAGTGTTAAGACAGGTTGGGACGAGGCGGAGAAGTATGTATATACTCCTCTACGCCCCGTCCCCCGCTTTGATTTCGTTCGTGTGACTTGCCTACGTGGCGGTCAGGACGGCCGTCAGCTCTTCGAGCGTGAACGGCTTATCCAGGCGTGCGATGCCGTGCCGATCGTAGTGCTCAGCGGCGGCGCGGTTCTTGTGCCAGTTGCCGCTCATGGCGACGACACGAGTACCGGCCAGTCTGTGGCCGTGCTCCGCATGCCAGCTGTGCGACAAGCCGTCGTCTAGCTCGACATCGAGGAGCACGAGGTTGAACTCGTGAGCCTGAGCGAGCGCGATGGTGGCGTCGGCGAGCGAGGGCGCGTGATGCGTCCGGCGTCCGGCGCGTTCCGCGATCCGGGTGATGAGCGATGCAATGAACGGTTCGTTCTCAACGATGAAAACCAAAGGAGCTCCTAAAGCCGACTAAGTATATAACATGCTTTTCTAAAGTTAGTCAAGATATAACACGGGCATCACTCTACGTCACGCTGTTTTGTAGGTGCTGACAATGGCGGCGTTGCCAGCGACCATCACACCCTTTTGGTGGAGTTCTGTTGGAGTAATATTCAAAATAGACTGCTGTCCATCGGTGGTGACCCCTCCCGCTTGCTCGACAATCATAGCAAGTGGTTTTAGTTCATAGTTGATCCGTAACTTGGCAGATTTTTTTTGGAAATCATCATAGGGGCGAAAATAGATGCCGCCTTTCAAAACGTTACGGTGAATATCGGCCACTAGTGAACCAATGGGCCGCGAGGTGGCTTTTGGATTGGAACGTTTAAAATTTTCTAAAAATGCTTTATCTGATTCTGCCCAGGTATACATATAGGCTTCATTGGCGGAATAAACGTCACAGTGCGCTGGGATCATCATTTGTGCATGCGACAGTAACCACTCGCCGACGCTGGGGTCTAACGTAAAGCCATCCACCCCATGGCCAGTGGTGTAGACTAACATTGTGCTGGAACCATACAAAATATAACCGGCCGCTACTTGGGCAGAACCGGGTTGTAGAAAATCCTGTAAGGTCGGCGCTGTGCCTAACGGCGTGACCCGTTGATGGATCGAAAAGATACTGCCAACGGAAACATTAAAATCCATGTTAGAGGACCCATCCAGGGGGTCAAAAGCGATGACATATTTGGCGTGTTCGCCATTCGGTACGACAACAATGTCGGTTTCTTCTTCCGAGGCTAGAGCGGCAAAGTGTCCGGTTTTGGATAAGTAATTGACGAACAAGTCATTCGCCAGCACATCTAGTTTCTTGACACTGTCCCCGGAGCTGTTTTCGGTACCGGCTTCCCCTAAGATGCCAGCTAAGCCAGCCTTGTTCACTTCACGGGAAATAACTTTACCAATCACCCCAATATCCAATAAAATCTGAGAAAACTCACCACTGCCACGGACGGCTTTTTCTTGATCCAGGATATATTGCGATAAGGTTGGGTGTTGTAACATGGCCTGAAGTATACTATACTCTGACCGCTATGTCGAAGACCTATTATGTCTGGCCACTAGGCTGTCAAACCAATAAATCCGATGGTGAACGCGTGGCTACCGTACTGGAAAAATTGGGGTATGATCGCGTAGAGGATGAGGCCAACGCTAATGTGATTGCGGTGATCGCTTGCGCTATTCGCCAGTCGGCTGTGGATCGTATTTACGGCAAGTTCCGCGCTTGGGAACAACGCCAACAATCCGGCGACCTGACCACTTTACTGACTGGTTGTGTCTTAGCGCACGATAAACAAAAACTGACTCCTAAGTTTGACCTAGTCTTCGATATCGAAGAGTTTCCGAAACTGCCGTTGCTGTTAGCCCAAACCAAGGTGGAAAAAACAGTCAATTTGCGTTAGCAGATGGCGTATTAAGTGTAGGAGTGGATGATTCTTATTTACCAAT
>CAZSXL010000117.1:0-3871 GCA_964611225.1 uncultured Gammaproteobacteria bacterium | reverse complement strand
ATGTTGATCTGTTGCTCTTATAAAGTTTGACGCAACGCTTCTAACACCGCCCGGGGAAACTCTGGCATCTCATCAAAAAATAAGACACCGTGATGGGCTAAGGATAATTCTCCCGGTCGTGGAATCCGCCCGCCCCCTACAATGGATGCTACCGATGAGGTGTGGTGTGGTTGGCGGAACGGTCGCTTGGTAATGTATGGCTCTTGAGTGGTTAATAACCCCGCCACACTGTACAGCCTGGTGACCTCCAACATTTCATCCACATCCAATGGTGGCAACAACCCACGCAAGGCTTTGGCCAGAATCGTCTTACCCGAACCAGGTGGGCCATAGAGCAACGTATTGTGACGCCCAGCGGCAGCCACAGCCAAGGCGCGCTTAATGACCTGATGACCTTTGATGGCGGCTAGGTCATCCACCGACATCACGTGATCGGCCTGTGGAATCAGATGCGGTTCAATCGGTAGGCTGGTATCACCGGCGCAATGACTAATAACCGCCTGCAAGTTAGCAGCGCTATACACCTTAATGCCAGGAACTAGCGCGGCTTCTTTGGCGTTGCCATGCGGAACAATAATGGAATCATAACCAAGTTGTTTGGCGAACATAACAATGGATAACGTGCCACTGACGGGTAAGACACTACCATCCAAGGCTAATTCTCCGATGCACAGTGGCAATATCTTAGTAGGCTTAATTGCCCGGCTAGCTATAGCGATCGCAATCGCCATCGGCAGATCAAACCCAGCACCTTCCTTACGTCGGTCACCCGGGGCCAAATGGACCGTAATCCGGGTATCTGGAAAGGTTAAACCGGCCTGTTTCATGGCCGAGCGCACTCGTTCCTTAGCTTCTTGAATAGCAGCGTCGGGTAAACCAACGATGGTATACGTGGGAAAACCGGCCGAGACGTCCACTTGGACATCTACTAACATAGAATCAAAGCCTAAGACACAGGCTGAAGAGATAGATGCAAACATAAAACGCTACCCCAGCTTTGGTAGCGCTCTTACATTTGATATTGTACCGTAAAAAAAATGTTGTGTCAAATTACACCTTCCCCCGCCCTTGGGGGCGACCCCTTCCTATTTTAGGAAAGGGGTGGGGATTATTTTAAATTCTTCCTGCTACTTACTTTACCCCAAACCCCTTGCAGGGGCTTTCTGATTTGACTCCCCTGCCCCAGCTGCGCCGTAGCGGCTTCGCAGAGGCGAGAAGGGGCCGGGGGTAAGGTTGTGTCAATCAAAATTCCCCCTTTCCTAAAATAGGAAGGGGGCAGGGGGATGGTGTCAACTCACCCCCGGCAACTGATTCACTTGCTTCATCATTTTGGCTAGCGCTTCCAGATCATCTTCGGCCTGTACCTTATTACGCCGCTCGATACCACAACGCTCACAGCGTTGGGTAATCACCCAATGCTTGTTTTCAAAAGAAATATGCACCGGCGGCATTAAACCACCACAGGTCGCTACTCGATCACCCGGAAACTCATCAACATGTTTCGATGTAAAACACTGTGGGCAGTGATTAGTGTAGCCCGTTCCTTGAACGTTACAGCCACACCGTTCACAGGTAAACTGTTCAACGGTGCGCTTGAACTGCTTGCGCGCGATCATATTGCCATAAGATAACGATCCAACCTAATACACTCAACACAATCATCATGTCCGCTACATTAAACACACTGCCTAATTTAACCGCAATAAAATCGATGACCCCTCCATAATACAAACGATCTAACAAGTTACTGATCGCGCCAGACATGATCAGGCAGATGCAAATAAATTCAGCTAGCCGTTGTTGTTGCCACACTTTGACGCTCTTAGCACACAACAACACTAGTACTAAACTAACTGCTGCATAATAGAATAGTGGGAACAGTGGCAAACTTAGTGCCATTTGGGTATTAAGATGAAACCGCAGCCACAGCCAACCCGGTAGTAACGTATATTGTTCAGTTGAATGGGCTAAAAAAAAGGCTTTGCTTAAACGGTCGGCCACAAATAACAAAACAGCAGCGATCGGTGCGGACCACCACACTAATGATCGTGTCTCCATTTACACTGACTGTTTACCAGGCAAAGCGGTCTCGGCGGCTGGATTAACACGCAGACGTGCTAAGGAAATGTCTTCACCCGTTTTGAGATCTTTACCATAGGTACCGTCGGCAATCCGTTGTAAAGCCGCTTCGTGACGATGTAGCTCCCGTTCTAAATCACCGGTCACCGCTAAATTCACTTCGTAGTTCTCCACTTCATCTGGAGAATCGGAATCTGGTTCGAGCGAGTTTTCATCACCAAAATTTTCAAACTTGGCAGCGTATTCACCGGGCACATGGTCACCTACATCCGGCTTAGCTACGGTGCCTAACTCTTCTTTTAATTCAACCATACGGCGTTCAAGTAACACCCGAAACTCTTCTAATTGCGCTTGATCCATAAAAGCATAAAAGAAATTAAACTTGTCGATCTACTTGTTCGGCTTCGGCATCCGCTTTACGTTCGCTATCTTGCCAGGCCTTAGTTTCAACCAACGCTTCAATAATATCATTAGCGCGGGCTTCTGCGCCAGCGTCGGTGTTGGGTTGACCAGCCATGGGCTGATCTGGTGTTTTAGCCTGTTCTTCGCCTAACATAGATTTTACTTAATTTTACTGATTACATTAACATACGAATAAAGGGGCATCCCCCTCATCAGCGACCCAAAGGATCGCATAAATATGAGTACGGACACCCCTTATACCTAACTCGCTAACCTTTGTCTAATCTCCCTTAAGAAGATCGGGCAACGGATTTCCACAAGTCAGATAGAGTGTGTGCCGTACCTACGTCTGGGCTAAGTAGGTTTGCTCCCAATAAATTGGGATTTCTCTAGTACGTCGCTGCCTCCGGCGCTCCACCGAAGCGAAGCATTAATTGGAGCTGGCGATGTACCTTTTTATTTTTGTTTTGGTAGCCCGTAAAACATACCAGAGAAATCACTATTTCGAAACAGCCTTAGTTTAGGCTTCGAAACAGCTACTTCCCTGCTATATCGTAGGTAGTAGGCACATAAAAGTGTCAAAGTACTTTCTAACTGTTAATAAGTATACCATGAATATACCACAGGGTCAACGTAACTATACAAATAAATCTAACATTAGCCTTTTTTATGCTCTTGACGCAAATCACAGCTTATACACAGGTGCTATCCACTGGTGTGGATAAGTTATTTTTTAACGATATTGAGGACTTCCTCGGCCGCTTCGTCTAGTTTTCCCTCTTCATTGACTACTAAATAGTCCCAATCTAAGAGGTTTTCGAGCTCGCGTTGGGCAGTGGCTAGACGTTGTTTGATGACTGTAGGGGTATCGGTTTCGCGATTAATCAGCCGTTTTTCTAGGTATTCATAGGATGGCGGCATGATGAAGATGGTTTTGGCTTCTGGCATCAATTTTTTGTAGGAGCGAGCCCCTTGTGGGTCTACCTTAACGATGACCACATCATTGGTAGCTAGTTTTTGCTCAACTTCTTGTTTACTGCAACCATACAAATTGCCATACACTTCCGCCCATTCGACCATGGCACCTTGTTGTACTAGAGCTTCAAACTGTTCACGTGTCAGGAAATAATACGGATTACCTTCATTTTCCGTTTGGCGCATTTGCCGAGTACTGGTTGTGACCACCTGACCAAATACCAAACCTTGCTCTTTGACAGCATTGATCACCGAATCTTTGCCGGCACCAGATGGCCCTGTGACGATAAACAACTTGCCCATAAGTCTAGTAATTTAGAGTAAAGCTTTACGTGATAGTGAGATTCGGCCTTTTTCACGATCAACTTCCACCACCTGCCCTTTAACCAGCACTCCTTACTTCAAAATACCCGTC
>CAZSXL010000116.1:0-3909 GCA_964611225.1 uncultured Gammaproteobacteria bacterium | reverse complement strand
GCTAATCGAGGCTTGGCAGAAGGGTTTATTGATCAGTCATTAGTGTCGATGATCGCGGTGGTAGGTTTGATCACGATGGTCATATCAACCTATATGATTACCTACAATGAGAAGATCTACCGTTGGCTAGCACCACTACTACGTTGGTTGCCATTACCTAAGTCAGATACCGACATTGCTGATGTCATCCCAGTTGACCTCTCGGGACACACTGTTATTTTCGGTTATCACGTAACCGTTGATCCAGTACTAAAACAATTAAAGGCCGCTGGCAAAGAAGTGATGGTAGTGGATTATAATCCAGAAAACACCAATCTAATTAAAGACCAGGATGTGTATTATGTGTATGGCGACATGCGTGAAGATGATATCTTGAAACTCGCCAATTTGAGTGAAGCTAAAATGATCATCTCAATTGTGCCCTATCACGAAGCTACCATGAGTTTATTACAGTATATTAAACATTTTAAATTAAAGTGCCAGGTGGTCGTCACTGCGCACTATATGATGGATGTTGAACAGTACTATGCGGCTGGAGCAACCTACGTACTGCATCCCGAATCGATTACCTTAGATTATTTAGCTGAAGAACTACAGCATGGGCGTCTTCCAACTGCAAAGCCAGTTTAAACCCACTGGTGATCAGCCCCGGGCAATTACGGAACTAGTCAACAGTCTACGAGCCGGCCACCGGGCGCAAACACTATTAGGTGTGACTGGTTCGGGTAAGACTTTTACCATGGCCAATGTCATTGCCCAGCTAGAACGACCTACTTTAGTGATTTCGCATAATAAAACATTAGCCGCTCAACTAGCATCAGAGTTCCGAGAGTTTTTCCCTACACACGCTGTACACTATTTTGTCTCTTTTTATGATTATTACCAGCCAGAAAGCTACTTACCACGCACCGACACCTACATTGAAAAAACCACCGCACTGAATGAGGAAATTAACCGTCTTCGTCATGCTGCCACCCAAGCGCTGCTGTCGCGTCGTGATGTGGTAATTGTGGCTTCGGTATCGTGCATCTATGGTTTAGGTTCACCGGTGGTGTACAAATCCTTTAGCACTACTATTCATACCGGCCAGGAATACCCCCGCCGTAGTTTGTTAGTAAAGTTAGTCGACATGCAATACCAACGTAATGATCTCGCTTTTAAACGCGGCACCTTTCGAGTGAAGGGTGAGATCGTAGAAATCTTCCCAGCAGAATCCGATACGTTAGGTTTACGCATTCGTTACTTTGGTGATGAGATTGAAAAGATCGAGGAGTTTCATGTCTTAAATAACACTGTCCATAATAGCTTAAAGACTGTGGACATTTATCCGGCCACCCACTATGTGGCGCCAGAAGAAAATCGTCACGTGATTTTAAACCAGATTGAGACAGACATGCTAGCAGAGATTGCTCACTTAAAAAAATCCGAGAAGCCGCTAGAAGCCTACCGTCTAGAGCAACGCACACGTCACGATCTAGAGATGTTACGTGAAACTGGCTATGTGAACGGTATTGAAAACTATTCGCGTTATTTTGACCGTCGTTCCACCGGTGAGCCGCCCTATACTCTACTGGATTACTTTCCAAAAGATTTCCTGATGATGGTGGATGAATCACATATGACCATTCCGCAAATTGGTGGAATGTATAAGGGTGACCGGTCACGTAAACAGACCTTGGTTGACTATGGATTTCGTTTAAAGGCAGCCTTAGATAATCGTCCACTACAATTTGATGAGTTTGAGCGTCATGTCAATCAAGTACTCTACGTGTCAGCAACACCAGCTAAATTTGAGCTAGCTCAATCTAGTGTCGTGGCGGAACAATTGATTCGTCCGACTGGTTTATTGGATCCAATCATTGAACTCCATAGTACACAAGACCAGGTGACACATCTGATTACGCAAATCACGCAGCGCGTTAAAGTTGGTCAACGCGTCTTGGTGACTACGCTGACCAAACGGATGGCGGAAGAATTAACGGAATTTTTACGTGAGCGCAGTATTGCGGTGCAGTACTTACATTCCGATGTCGATACGCTAGAACGTCTAGAGATTCTGCGCGACCTACGTTTAGGCGTGTTCGATGTATTAGTGGGTATTAATTTGCTGCGTGAAGGTTTAGATTTACCGGAAGTTTCGCTAGTAGCCATTTTAGATGCTGACAAAGAAGGTTTTTTACGTAGCGCCACCGCACTCATTCAAACCATCGGCCGAGCCGCGCGACACGAGGAAGGTCGCGTAATCATGTATGCCGACCGCATTACCGATTCAATGAAATTCGCCATTTCAGAAACCGACCGCCGCCGTGCCAGCCAAGCCGAATATAATACCGCTCATGGTATTACTCCGCATAGTATTGTGAAACAAGTACGAAATGATCGCTTGGCTGGTTCAAAAGATGAAGTGGAAACAACCACGCCAAGTACCTCCACCATGTCGAAGCAGGAATTAGCTTGGTACGTCGATGCGCTTGAACAACAGATGCAACTAGCTTCCCAAAACCTGCAATTCGAAGAGGCTGCCAAGCTGCGCGATGAGGTTAAACGGTTGAAACACACCTCCTCTTAATCTCCTCCTATACAGAAGGTGAAATTCATGATAACTTATCTACGTTATGAACCAAAAAACTCTCAAAAAATTATCACCAAATCTGCGTAAGTTGATCATTCCGCAGGCAGCTGCCGGAAAAGCTAGTTTGAAACGTGGCACCTCCGTCAGTGAGTTTGCTAAACGTACGTTGAAGCACACCAATGGTGGCAGTACGCTAGAAGCCGCCCTGTGGTTAAAACAACATCTGGCTAATGGCGGTAAATTAGTGGTGACCATTGCTGGAGCCTTAAGTTCCTTTGAAGTTGGGATCATGCTAGCCGAGTTGATTCGGCAAAATAAAGTACATATGATTTCGGCGACTGGTGCCAATCATGAAGAGTCCTACTATCGCTATGTAGCGCATTCCCATTACGCCAACATCCCCCGTTATACCGAACTCACTCCGGAACAAGAAGCGGAACTGCGTGACGCTGGTTTGCGCCGCATTACCGATACTTTTTTACCGGAAGATGAAAGTGTCCGCATCATGGAACCGCACCTACTAAAGATGTGGCAACAAGCCCAACGTAATGGTGATCGCTTTTTCCCCCATGAGTATTTCCGCAGATTGTTTGCAGAAAAGTTGATTAAACCAGATCCGCAGGCTAACCCTAAAGACTGTTGGGCTTATGCCGCCTTTGAAAAAAATGTCCCGATCGTGATTCCCGGCTTTGAAGATTCCACCATGGGGAACATTTTCGCTAGCTACACCTATGCCGGTCAATACCGCCCCAAGCCTAAACATGGTAAAACCATTATCCTAAATCCGCAGATCATGAAAGGTGGCATTGAATACTTCACTTGGCTGTATGACTGGTACATGGCAGAATCTAAAAAACACCCGATCGCCTTTTTGCAATTAGGTGGCGGCATTGCGGCCGACTTCCCCATTTGCGTCGTGCCCTCTATTAAACATGATCTAGGTTTACATAATAAAGTACGTGACTGGGCCGGCTTTATTGAAATTGGTTCTTCACCGATGTCCTATGGTTCTTATTCCGGCGCTGGCGGTAAAGAAAAAATCACCTGGGACAAATTCTCGACCAAGAGTTACTACCAAATTATTCAAAGTGATGTGACGCTCGCCTTCCCTTGGATTGCGGCGGTGTTACTGGGATTGTAAACACCTTCCCCGCCCTCATATCTTCGGGCACCCCTTCCTATGCAGGAAGGGGTTTAGGTTAAATTAGTTTTTTCTAACTTTTTTTGCAAAAAAGTTAATTAAAAAAACAAAAACTTCTCATTAGTCAACTTTACCCCACCCGTACCCCACCCGCCCTTCGAAACTCAGGGCACCCTCCCCTCTAAGGGGTAGGGTT
>CAZSXL010000115.1:0-3934 GCA_964611225.1 uncultured Gammaproteobacteria bacterium | reverse complement strand
CCTCTGGGCAACGGGATACAACGCCTACGGCGAACTAGGTGATGGTACCACCACTAACCACACTACTCCAACTGTCATCACTGGTTTGCCCGTGATTGCTGCCGTAGCGGCTGGTGGCAGTCATACGTTAGCACTCACTACTGACGGCCAAGTGTGGGCTTGGGGCGCGAATAGCGATAATGTGCTGGGCGTGTCCACAGTAACGACTACACAAACTACACCAGTACTTATTAATGATCTTGATCATGTGACTGCTATCGCTGCCGGTGATGGTCACGGTGTCGCTCTGCGCAGTGATAGCACAGTCTGGACATGGGGTATTAATACTGATGGTCAAACTGGTTTAACTCAAGACACTAATCACCCGTTTCCGGAACCAGTACCAAATGTGGATGAGGTTACGGCCATTGCTGCCGGTGATCACCACACACTGCTGTTACGTGAAGATCGCACCGTGTGGGCAACCGGTTTTAATGATTACGGCCAACTGGGTGATGGTACCACCCAGTCGCGCTCAGAATTTGCTGAAGTAAACAATTTATCTAATATCAAGGCTATTGCAGCAGGTGAAAGTTACTCCATGGCCGTAGATGCCTATGGTGATGTTTGGGTATGGGGAGACAATCGTCTAGGTCAAGTTGGCGTTGATCCAACCATAGCTGAAACAGTATTATTACCAACTCGTCTCACCCTCCCGCAAACCGGCCAACCCTATACAGCCATCGCGGCTGGTGGCAGCCATGGGCTTGCTTTAAACGATAATGGTACACTGTATTCATGGGGTTATAATTACTTAGGTCAGCTGGGGTATGAAACTGCGGAACCAGTCTCGTCAACACCACAGTTAGTACCGCTGCTAGATTCGATTACAGCTATCTCTGCCGGTGATCATAATAATCTCGTTTTAAGTACGGATGGTACGCTGTGGGCCTGGGGTGGTAATGAGTTCGGACAAGTCGATGCTGTCACACTACCTACTGCAAATTAAAATCGCTAGCAAACTGTTTGCGCGCTATCAAGGCCGCCTCTTCTGCTGGATATTGCGCCAACCAGATGGGCTTACCTGTTTTGGTCGTACCAACAAGTTTCCAATACGGCGGCAAGGCCGTAGTGCGCATCACTGAACCAACTGGAGTGACTCCCACCGGAAGCACTTTTTCTATACTTAAACTAGCCCACTCCTGGGGTTGGATGGTTTTATAGACCCAAGTCCAGCGCTTCCCCCAGCCAACTTGTACGATCCGAGTAACCGGAAACCAGTGCACGACTCTGGGACGTAAGCCGAGCATAATGACCAGCACTCCTACCATTCCAAATACCACTAGCGTTGGCCAGGAACCATGCCCCAGCACGCCTGGAATAAACGCTGAGGCAATCACCAATGCCAAACCGCCCGCAAAACCACAGACCATAAATAATGGCACTACCATGCGCTTAGATAATAGCTGTGATTGCTTACCACTCATGGGGTAGTCGCGCCACTCATACACAAATCATAGACATCTGTACCTTGTAAGTGATCGTCACATAAGGTTGGATTGTGTGTTGACCAAGCAACTACTTTGATACACTCCTCGTCATCAGCCAAACCAAATGGATCATCTGCAATGACATCCAATTGCACACAGGCAGATAAATCACTCATAGCACCAGCGTAGTTTATGACACAATTATTATAGGCGGTCGCACCAATGCCACTGGTGGGGTAGGTTGTGCCTTGTAGCACAGCACAGTCAGTAACATCACCCGTGGCTTGTGCAAATTGATCGACGCAACCCGTCACAAAACTAGTCTCGTTGAGAAAGGAAAAATCTGCCGGATCCGCTGAATGTGGCATAAAGCAGTAACCACCTAAGGCGTCCACAATAAATTGAGGATCTGGTTTATCTCCCAAACAGAACTGAACGTCATCAGCTGCTACGGCAGCCGTAAAGGCTTGTTGATAGGCCAGACTGCAATCATCAATGGCCAACTCCTGGGGGGTAGCCACACCACAACCAGCCAAGTACAAACCAGTGATACATAACAAGATTGCCTTCATAGAGTGCAGTATACTGGAACAACGTCATCTACTCAACTATATGATATACTGAAACCATGAAGTACTTATTTGGTCTACTATTAGGTGCGGTGTTTCCGCTAACGGTAGTAGCAGCTAATCCCCCATCCATTTCAGATTGCCAAATATTCCCGACAGACAACGCCTGGAATAAAAATATTTCCGATTTTCCGGTGCATCCAAAATCCGATACCTACATTGCCTCGATTGGTTTAGATCGTAACTTGCATGCCGATTTTGGCGAAAACCAAACCTACGGCATCCCCTTCACTATCGTCGATGACACCCAGGCCGATGTGGAGATTAACTTTACTGCTTATGGTGACGAAAGTGATCCGGGTCCGTACCCTATTCCAGAAACCGCTAAACGCGAATCCGGCAGTGACCACCACGTTTTAGTACTAGATAAAACCGCTTGCATTATTTATGAACTGTACAATGCCGTGAATAACCCAAACGATTCCAGCTGGTCAGCGGATTCTGGTGCCGTCTGGGATTTATCGACTAATGATTTGCGCCCAGAGGGTTGGACCTCGGCGGATGCGGCTGGTTTACCGATTTTACCTGGTTTAGTGCGCTACAAAGAAGTTAAAGCCGGAGCGATTCACCATGCCATTCGCTTCACGGCTCCGGATACCCAAGACGGTTGGATTCATCCTGCCACCCACCAGGCGGGCTCGGATGATACGAGCTTACCGCCGATGGGCTTACGCGTGCGCTTAAAGGCCAACTACGATATTTCTGGTTATACCGGCCAAGCTAAAGTGATCTTAAAAGCGATGAAAAAATACGGATTAATTTTAGGGGACAATGGTTAACCCTGGTATTTAACTGGGGCAACAAACACGCATTGGAATGATGATGAATTGAATCAACTCAAAGATGTTTCCGGTAGCGCCTTTGAAGCGGTCTATACTGGAAAAATTAAGCGTTGATAGCCAAACAGTGCTACACTACAAGTAATTTATTAGACATAAATTAATTTCATGACTATTACATTCAAAAAAATATCTCAGCAGTTAGCAAAGGGAATAGTAACTGGAGTATTACTAGCTTTACCAACAACTAGTTTTGCCTTAACTGCCACAGATTTCACTCGGTTAGCGGGCGTTGCTACCGGTGACAAACTAGGTCGATCCGTTGCGAGTGGAGATATCAATGGTGATGGTTATGATGATGTAGTAATTGGCGCTGCAGCTAATGCCACTGGTTATATTTCGATTGTGTACGGTAGTAGCACGCTAGCAACCGCCGCTACCCTATCCACTAGTAACTCCGTAATTATTAGTGGCAATGGTAGTACAGATTTCTTCGGAGTCGCCCTAGCTACTGGGGATGTTAATGGGGATGGGTACGATGACATTGCCGTTAGCGCTACTGGTGATACTGCTGCCGGCGCAGCCAACTCTGGTGCTGTTTACCTGATTTATGGACAGGCCAGCAATCTAACCAGTGGTTTAGTGTCCAACAATACAGCGGCGGCTAAGTTTCTAAGTGGTAGTGGCTTTATGACTGGCGCTTCGGTGAGCATGGGAAATATTAATGGTGATGCTTACACGGATTTATTGATCGGTTCAAGCAATGAAGCCTCTACGGGTGGTTCTGTGTCCATTGTTTACGGACAAAGTACCGCCTTCAGTGGCAGCGCAAATTTTTTAACATCCTTACCTAAATTTACCGGTGAAGCTAATGGCAATAGCTTTGGCACCAGCTCTGCTACCGGCCACATCAATGGTCATGGTCATGATGATATTGTCGTTGGCGGAGGCCTCAAGACTGATGGTGGCAGTGTACCCGGATCAGCTTAGGCTTTTTATGGCCCAGCCGCGTGTACATCTGGATAGACCCCATCAAGGGGGTTCACAAAGGGCACCC
>CAZSXL010000114.1:0-4013 GCA_964611225.1 uncultured Gammaproteobacteria bacterium | reverse complement strand
TAACGCCAAGGAAGAACCACAAGCAGAACCTTGCGAAGACGAACCATTCGATGACAATACTTCAGAGATGACGCGAATACTATACGGAAACGATTCTTTAGTTGGCAACACCGGGATGAGCGCTTTTTCTGCTAAGGCACCATGGCCAATTTCACGTCGACCTGGCCCACGTAGTGGGAAGGCTTCGCCCACTGAAAAAGGTGGGAAGTAATAATGATGGAAATAACGCCGTTTTTCATCACGTCGCATGGTATCGAGAATCTGTTCATTACCAGGAGAACTTAAAGTAGTAATCGATAAGACTTGCGTATCACCACGTTCAAACATACCGGAACCATGCACGCGTGGAATTAAGCCAACCGCTACATTAATTGGGCGAATTTCATCTAAACCACGATCATCGACGCGTTTACCGTCCGTAAAAATACGCTGCACCATTTCTTCCGTAAACAGTTTGTTGAAAGTAACGGCGGCCGCTTTGGCTTGATCGGCTTGTTCTGGAGTGAACTTGGCCTTTAAATCGGCTAGGGCTTTATCGACTCGTTGATGACGTTCACGCTTATTACCTTTACCAAACAAAGTACTTTTGGTAGTAGCGAAATGTTCCTTTGCAACTACAGTCATGTCTGGAGCGGCGGCCGTTTCTGGCAATGCCATTTTGGTTTTTCCAATTTCCGTTTGAATTTTACCAAGAAAATCCACAATGGTTTGCATCTCTTTTAAGCCATACTCAATGGCATCCACCATGACTTGTTCAGCGGCTTGCCGACCATCAGCTTCTAACATTACGACTTCCATATTACGACCAGCCACAAAGACATTGAGGTCAGAAGAATCTAAGATATCTTGGTCTGGGTTTAGGACAAACTGACCATCTTTAGCGGCCACCACACAACCAGCCATCGGTCCGGCCCAAGGAATGTCGGACACCATTAAAGAGGCAGCGGCACCAATTAAGCCAGCTACATCGGGATCAGACTTGGCTTCGTACGATAGAACAGTAACGATCACTTGAATGTCTTTACGGAAACGCTCATCAAATAATGGCCGGATAGAGCGATCGATGATGCGACCAGACAAGACGGATTCATCGGTGGGGCGGCCTTCGCGTTTGATAAATCGTGAACCAGAAATTTTGCCAGCGGCGGACATGTTTTCCTTATAATCCACCATCAATGGAAAATAATTGATATCCCGTTGATTATCGGACATTACGGCAGTGACTAAGACCATGGTATCACCATAACGCACCGTGCAGGCACCATTGGCTTGCCCGGCAAAGCGGTTAAATTCGATTTCGAGCTGACGGCCTCCCCATTCGATGCTGTATTTTTTTAATTCCATATATGTATTTATGTTGGACCCATCTTATCCGCAGAAGCGCACACTGCAACTGGGCCTATTCATTGTTATTAAAGATAATATATTGATCTAGGTTGCTTAAAAATGCTTCGTCCCCAGTAAAGTGATACAACTGGTTTAGGTAAAGCACTTGGACAACATCAAACTTGGAGCCATCTTTGGCACTAGCTAGAGTGTAGCGCTTGGCTGGTAAACCACTGACTACCACAACTACTTCAGATTGCACCGGAGTTTCATTCAAGACTACAGATTGCATGGCTGCTGGCATGACACTCAACTGACCATCAGCAAAGGTGAAGGTGGTAATTTCTCCCACTTCCAGTTTTTGGGATGGTTTAGATAAAGTGTAGGCACCATCAGCTGATACAATGGGCTCATAAGTATCATCAGCCACAGTCACATTTTGATTGGTGGCAACGTTTGTGTTTACAGTATTTGTATTTACGTTTACCGGTTCGGTTGCAGCATTACGGTTTAGGACTACTAACACAATGATCGCAACTACGACCAAAAAGACAATAAAAATAAGGCCGGAACGTTTAGACACTGTCCTTTAACTTTAATGCGGTTAGGATTTTTTCGTAACCAGATTTATTCTCTTTTTTGAGATAGCGCATCAAACGACGGCGCTGGCCGACTTTCTTTAAGAGGCCACGGCGGGAAGAAAAGTCTTTTTTATGGCTTTTTAAATGTTCACTCAGGTCAGCCATCTCGTAGCACAACAAGGCAATTTGCACTTGTGGTGAACCCGTATCACCCTTTTTAGTGGCGAATTTCTTAATAACCTCGTCCTTTTGCTCTTTGGTCATCATAACAACAACTTATCTTAGCGGCAGCCAAGAAGGGGTCCAAAAAAATATTACTGGCCCGCATCCGAGTCTACCGACACCAATTAAATGTAGGCCGTAGCATACTAAAAGCCCACTGATACGTCAAGGTCGGTAACGACCTCTCCCTCCCGACCTCCCTCTCCCTTCTGGAGAGGGAGGAGACTGAAGATTTCCCTCCTCTCCGGCAAGGAGAGGAGGGTTAGGGTGGAGAGGTCGATTTAAGCTTTCTTTCGTTTTAAAGCAGTATTTTGGGGTCGATTCGGTATCAGCACTGTTTCTTTATGTTCCGAAAGATCAACAAACCGGTCAGCTTCGGCGCGTAACAGGCTAGAGCCAGACTGGCCAAAGGCGACCGCTTCCGCCCGACAACCGAGGGCTTTCACGTGTCTAAACAGGTCAGCAAAGTCTCCATCGCCAGATACTAGCACCACCACATCTAGCTTGGCGACTAAACGCATAATATCCATGGCGATACCGACATCCCAATCCCCTTTCTTGTTCCCACCATGAAACACCTGCAAATCCTTGGATTTTAGCTCTAAACCACGCTTTTGGAGGGATTCAAAAAAGGTTTGTTCCAGCTTATTATCGGCTTTAATGACGTAGGCAATGGCTCGGATTAGGGTGCGATCGCCCACGGCTAGCTCTAAAATCTTGCCAAAATCGACTTTGGCGCCATAGAGCGCTTTGGCCGAATAATACATGTTTTGTACGTCTACAAAGACACCGACACGTTGCTGGGATAAGGAAATCATGGGGGTATGATAGCACGCCTTGACTTTTTGCTGAAATCCAGTAGGGTGGCACTCCCAATCCTGGGAAAGGAGAAGCCAATGCTCAAGCTGCTGCTGCGTACCGCAATCACCCTGATCGACCTGGCTCTGCTCATCGCCCTGTGGTGGGTCATCCGTTCCACGCCCCCCACGCCCCCGGACGTACTGTCCGTCAACGTGGAGAACGTCGCGCCGGAGGAAGTCTCCCTGATCCTGGAGGCAACCGGTGCAGACGAGGATGGAGACATCCTCAACGAGGACAACGAATAGGTGGAGTTCATCCACCAGGAGGAGCAAAGCCGCACGGTTGGGAGATCCACAAGATCACACCACCGGGCGGCTGCTTCATTTTAATGAGCTCTCCTACCCGTTACAACACCTTCCCCCGCCCTTGGGGGCGACCCCTTCCTATTCTCGCCTCTGCGAAGCCGCTACGGCGGAGCTGGGCAGGAAAGGGGTGAAGATTATTTTTTTCAAGGGCTTTAATCAAAAAATACCTAGGTGGGAGAGGAAATAGTTTTTATAACTTTTTTTAAAAAAGTTAATTCAAAAAGATTGATCAAGTTCTACTCTCCTGAATAGGAGAGGAGTTAGAGGAGAGGTGTAATGAAGTTAACAAAAAACACGGCCAGTTGGGCCGCATTATTAAGTGTTGAAGCGAGCTCGGCGTACCTGGGTAGGGACGCGGAGCTGGCCTTTGACCGATCGATCACCCTAGGGTGACGACGGTTCCTCCGTCAGGAGAGGAGATCGCTGATGAACTTGGCCGACACGATCTCGATGGTCGGCTCAAAGCCACAGAGAATGGCGATGGCGGCCGGGAAGGCCTTGCAAAATGCTTCGACCATGATGACCAGGCAGGGGGTGCCGACAGTGGCGAGGAGGAGGTAGAACAGGTAGTCCATTGTGCGGATCCAGGGCAGGTTGTGGGCGATAGCTCCTGACATTCAAAGAGCCGACGACATCCTATAGCGAAAATAAAATTCTGTCAAGACCCCCCACTCGACCCCGTATTCTAAACTAAATGCACCACAGCTAGACTGTAGGT
>CAZSXL010000113.1:0-4042 GCA_964611225.1 uncultured Gammaproteobacteria bacterium | reverse complement strand
TGCCGAACAAGCCGATACGATTACCGAAGAGATGACCGACACCCATGGCAACAGTTACTTCAGCACGTATCTGACGCGCTGGCGGGAAGCGATGAATGATGGACTTGATTTTGCCGTTGCTCATAACATTGACATTGTGGTTCTGGATACACCATTTGATGATTTCAACTTTCAAAATAACACCCAACAACAATACTTTAGCTATATTTTGGAAAATGATATTTTGCCGGATGTGGGCAGTGATTATTCCGGCATCCTGACTACTAAAGAGCTGTCTACCGATAGTGACTTTACTTGGTACCAGTCTAATAAAATTGATTGGCTCGGCGATAGTTGGTATCCAACCATTGCTGATAATAACTCACCGGAGATTACGGATATGTATACAGAAGCGTTAGACCAGTTAGCTACCACGTATCAACCATTGATTGACCAATATAATAAGCCAGTGTTCTTTGCCAACTTAGGTGTCTTTAGTATTAATGGCGCCGCCAGTTTAGGCGAAATGGTTGAACCAACTGCCAATGCCCTTGACCCAGACCGGAGTAGCGATACGTATAGCGTAGATACGCAAGAACAAGCTGATACCTATGAAGCCTTATTTCGCGCCATCGCAGATACGGAGGATGTGGTTGGAGCAGTGGCGCCGGACTACAGTTTCTTTACGCAATACGACAAGTTATCGAACATTCGCGACAAGACGGCTAGTTTGGTTTGGCAACGCTGGTACAGTTTGTTTTTCCCGTGAACACAGTCGTTGGCTCTGTTCCAAACAACTTGGACACAACAATATTAAGGCATTGCAATCCACATTGGCGCAATTGTAATAGGTGTCGGTAGCAGTTGGACAGTAGTGGCACTGACTAATAATCTGGTGATGCTCGGGATCGTTGACCGGTACAGCCATGCGCTGATCAAACACAAAACAACTGCCTTCCCACAAGCCAGCTGGAATTTCTTTGCCATAATTAATAATGCCACCATGTAACTGATAGACTGCACCCACGCCGGATTTTTTTAACACCGCACTAGCTTTTTCACAACGAATACCACCGGTGCAGTAAATTAAGACTTTTTTATCTTTTAGCTCTTGATGTTGCTGTAACCAAGCCGGTAACTCACGAAAGTTAGTAATATCTGGTGTAATAGCATTGGTAAATTTACCAATTTTAGATTCATAGTCATTGCGCACATCTAGCACCACGGTATCCGGTTGTTGGGCTAATGCGTGCCAAGCTTCGGGCGACAAATGCTGGGCAGCGTCTGCTGCTGTAATCTCATTCACCCCTAAGGCTACTAACTCACGCCGGTATTTTATTTTTAGTTTGGCAAAGGGGTTTTCATGGTGATCATGCTCTTTGAATTCAATATCCTGAAACTGCACCATGGCTCGCAAAGCTTGTTTGTATTGTTCAGTTTGTTCCAGTGTCCCACAAATGGTACCATTCAACCCTTCATCCGCAATTAAAATACGGCCAGTCAAACCTAACTGCTGGCACAGCTTTCTATGCTCAACTAAAAACGCTGCCGGTTCAGTGAGGGTGACGTATTTGTAATAGAGCAAGACTCTATACGGCATAATAGGTTTTGTCCTGTAAGTGTTCTGGAAGATTAGATTGTTCTCCATCTTTATTACCCTGTTTACCATAACCTAATTGTTTCATCAACCGAGTAGGGGCGTTGCGTAAATGCATCGGCACGGGGCTATTGGGCGTTTCGCGAATGTCTTGTTCCACTTGCTTGGCGGCATCATAGACAGCACGGGATTTTTTGGCTTGTGCACAGTACGCCACTGCCTGGAAAATAGCATACTGCCCCTCCGGCATCCCCAAGGCGTGTACAGTTTGGTATGCGGACTGGCATAGAATCAACGCGTGTGGATCCGCGTTACCGATATCCTCAGAGGCAAATTCAACTACCCGGCGCATCACATACAGTGGATCTTCACCAGCAAACAGCATCCGACCGCACCAGTAGACTGCACCATTTACGTCACTGGCGCGCATGGTTTTATGTAAGGCGGAAATAATATTGTAATGCTCCTCACCAGCTTTATCGTAACGCAAGGCTACTTTTTCAATAGCTTGCTTGGCTTCATCACGCGTTAGTTTAGATAAATCACCATAACTACCTTGTAACATCTCCACGGTATTTAAAGCTGTGCGACCATCACCATCCGCAATCATGACAATAAAATCTTGCAATTCAGACGACATGGGTACAGCTGCCCGTTTGATCATTTCCGCTACAACGGCATCGGGTAATTTATCGAATACAATGACCTGGCAGCGCGATAATAGTGCCGAGTTCAACTCAAAGGATGGGTTCTCGGTGGTGGCACCAATCAAAGTGACCGTACCCTGCTCAATATGCGGTAACAAAGCATCTTGTTGGCTCTTGTTCCAACGGTGAATTTCATCCACAAACAGAATCGTTTGCTCACCATGTAGTAACCGATCCGCCTTGGCCTGGTCAATGATCACTCGCAACTCTTTGACGCCTGCGGTCACAGCCGATAAGGAAATAAACTTAGCTTTAACACTGTTGGCAATAATGTGGGCTAAGGTAGTTTTGCCCGTACCCGGTGGTCCCCAAAAAATGAGTGACACTAGTTGGCCAGATGTCAGTAACCGTTTAATTAACCCCGCCTCACCCACTAATTTCTCTTGCCCTAAAAAACCAGCTAGTTGTTTCGGCCGTAAGCGTTCCGCCAGCGGCTGATGCTGCGTTAGGTTGGCGCTAAATAAGGTATCCATACATTACATCGCTGCTTTGATTTGGGCAGCTGGCTGCACTTCCGCTGGTATAGTCATGGAGATAATAGTCGTATCATCCGCAAACGGATACAGTTCTTTTACCTCGCCTGTATCAGTCTCCTCATCGTCAGCCTGTAAGATGAGTTCTGGACCCATATCATCAATGAATTGTTTTGGTCCTTTTGCCACGATATCAATGGCTAACTGCTCTAAGTTCTGACCGGTAGTGTTTTTTAAGCCATCTGTAGTTAATAAAATTTGAATAGGCTCACCAGGATGTGTCTGGCGAAATTCAGCCAAAGACACTACCTTGACAATGGATTCATCAGTAGGATTAAAAAATTGAGGCACAGCCTGAACTCCTGGCGTTTTAATAATATGGGGCGGTGTTCTCATTGATTCACGGACGGTCTTAATGGATAACACATCTGATCCCGCTACCGCACAAGCTTCACAGTCACCCAAATCAATCATCACTATAGCATCAAATTTTTCTATGTAACGCGCGGCTAATAATGTAGTGCCGCCTGCTTCTGTGTTTGCCATTGCATTAAGATCGTTGAGTATGCCGTTTAACTCACCTTGCACAAAAAATTGTACTTCTTCCAGGCTGCTACATAATTCTAACGGAATATCTTCTAAAATGGCTTGCCCACGACGCGAGGCTCGGCGCGCTACTTCAAAGGAATCCATGCCCGCACTCATACCATCTGCCACGACGCTAATCCCTAGTTCAGGATTGGATCGTGCACAGTCCTGTCCGTACTTACCTAACTTGCCTGTGCGTTCAATTTCATCACCCTTGCGACCTTTCATTGCCCCGGCTGTTTCTACCGGAAACTGCGCTTCATCCTCTACGGCCCTTTCTTGCTGCCCTATCTCTGTAAAACGATCTAGCTCCACACTGACAAGTTGAATCTGTTCAATTTGTTGTTTTAGTTGCGTTAATTTTTTACCTAAATGCTCCTTAATCTGTTCTGATGAAGTATGCCGCACTTTGTCTTCCAAGTGGTCAAGCTCAATCACTAATCGCGCTACCTTAGTAGCTGACTGCTCCTGCTTACTCCAGATACTCCGTACTTGTTCAAACAATTTACGGATAGTACCGCCAGTAGTTTCTAAATGCTGACGCTGGGCTTCCAGATGAGCTTTGAGTTGACTTAATTTTTGCAAGGCTCGCTCGTGTACATCCGTTTGTTCGACCGGTGCAGGCGCATCATGTAAAGCAGTCGCCTCTGCTGTGGTCAATTCGGTATCCACGCTTTGGCCTTCCACCTTTAGTGTTT
>CAZSXL010000112.1:0-4047 GCA_964611225.1 uncultured Gammaproteobacteria bacterium | reverse complement strand
AAAGGGTTTGAAGGGCAGGACTCTATTGCAGTTCACGCGCGTTTGCAAGCCGGTGATACCATCGGCGTAAATATTCCTCAAGCCGAAACTGGCTCAATCTTCTAACCCTGCTGCCCATGAAGACTGCCACACCAGCAGACGTGATCAAAGTAGTTGATTTAGTAAAAACTTACTGGAATGGTGATGTTAAAATTCCAGCACTGCAAGGCATTAATTTAACCGTACCCGAGGGTGATTTTCTAGCTTTAATGGGTCCATCCGGTTCTGGTAAATCGACCTTAATGAACCTACTCGCTTTTTTGGATGCACCCACCAGTGGTGAGTACTGGTTTGCTGGCCAGAACATTACCTCGTTTGATGATAACTATCGGGCAGAACTGCGTAATGCGGTATTAGGCTTTGTGTTTCAACAATTTCATTTGCTGGCACGCACGACTGCTTTAGATAATGTTGCCCTGCCGCTACTCTATGCTGGAGTGAAAAAAAAGACAGCCCGTGAACGAGCCTTTGCGATGCTAAAAAAAGTGAAGTTAACCGATCGCATTTATCATAAACCCAATGAATTATCCGGTGGCCAACAACAACGGGTGTCGATTGCCCGAGCTTTGGTCAATAATCCAACGGTATTATTCTGTGATGAACCCACTGGTAATTTAGATACCAAAACCTCACATGAAATTATGGAATTGATTAGCCAGCTACACCAAGAAGGTAAAACCGTCATTATGGTGACCCACTCCGACGAAGTAGCCGCCTACGCTTCACATCAGATTACTTTGCGTGATGGAAAAATTGTATGATGCCAAAACTATGATGTTATTGACACACGTTCAAACTGCTCTCCGCCAACTATTGGCTAATAAAGGCAAATCGATCCTTACTATGTTGGGTATTGTCATTGGCATTGGTTCTGTCATTCTCATTATGACCTTAGGTGAAATTGCCAAGAGTTTTTTACTGGGGCAAATTACCGGCTTTGGTACCAATGTGGTGGAGGTCGCCGACCAAGGATCATTTGGTCCATTTGCTGGTGAGGAACCGATCGTCTTTACTACCGAAGATGTCGCCGCTCTAGAAGCTTCCAGTTTGCTCGAAGAAATTCAAGGTGTCTCGACATCCTACACTTCTGCCACTAGTTTAGAATACAATGGCGAGACGCATGCGGTATCACTGTGGGGTGATCGACCCAGTGTGTTTGATGTCAATAACTTAGACTTTTTAGCCGGTCGTGGTTTTAGCGATAATGAAATGAACCGGTCAGATCGCGTCATGGTATTATCAGAAGCGTTTGCTAAAGAACTATTTGATAGCTCGGCGGCGGCCATTGGTCAATCGGTGAATTTGGATGGTCGAGCCTTTACCGTATTAGGAGTAGTGCAAGATCCACCTTTAGGCGGGCCGTTTGGTAGTGATTTTGTCTATATTCCATTGACTACCGTCTATGCTTATATTGCCCCACCGGAAGATTATAATAACATTACCTTTTTGCTGATTGAAATTGATCCCACGGCCGATGTGGATCAATTTAAAGATCAACTCGTATTTGAAATTCAACGTATAAAACATCTGGATAGTACAGAAACGAAACGGCTGTATGTAGAAAGCCGGGAGCAATTTTTAGCTATCTTTGATAATGTCTTAGTCGGGATTCAAATGTTTGTGGCAGCCATTGCCGCTATTTCCTTATTTGTCGGGGGCATTGGCATTATGAATATTATGTTGGTCACAGTAAAAGAGCGCACTAAAGAAATTGGCTTACGTAAAGCCGTTGGTGCTAAAAATAGTTCTATTCTCGTGCAATTCTTAATTGAAGCCGCTGTACTCACTACCGTCGGTGGATTAATCGGTATCGGTGTTGGTTTGGGCTTAGCCTATGCGGCCGTGTTAGTAGTGCATGTGATCCAACCAGATTGGGGTGTCCAATTTGTGTTTGTACCATCGGCGGTGATCTTAGCGTGTGCTGTTTCCATGACGACTGGATTTATCTTTGGACTTTACCCAGCCATGAAAGCGGCGAAGTTGCATCCGATTGAGGCGTTAAGATACGAGTGAACACCATCCCCCTAACCCCCTTCCTATTTTAGGAAAGGGGGAATCTGAAGTTCAATGTTATTAGGTTTTTTAATGGCATAGTCTTAAATCAACTGCCCAGTGTCAGTGAAAAAATACAATCATGTCTATAACCCATTCCTAAAATAGGAAGGGGTGGCCGAGTCTTCGAGGCCGGGGAAGGTGTCGACGCTTGACAAAATCCTCATTTTACTGTACAAATGTAGGCAGCTTTTTGATAACTTATTCCCTCGACTCACCATCTGGTGGTTCGCTCGGGACCGAGCAAGGAAGTTCTCGGTTAACAACACTCAAAACAAAAGACCATCTGGTCGTTGTTCCTCTTCACAGAGTTTTACACGCGAATAGGCTGTCAGCCCTGAGCGAGTGAAACGAGTCGAAGGGTTTTCTGGAAGTGTCCTCATCAGGGCACTTTTTTGTTTGCCTCGATTATGGCTGTCAGTGGAGAAATTAGTTCTCCATTTACATCCATCATGGAATGTATTCACCACTGTGTCAGTTGGAGAAACATCATGCCTAAGGCAATCGTCAGTGACAACGTCATCGTGCTGTCACTGGATAACCGGATCTACGAACTGGTCACGTTTCATGACGATAACGAGCCAGAGGTTGGAGGGTTCGAGATGCTGCGGCGTGCCAAGTGGATGGACGCCGAACTGGGTGAAGATGATGCCCGGTTTATCAGTCCCTATATGGCATCGATTTCCATGGACCGAGCTTATTTCCGCGACTGGATGAATATGTGTCTGATCTTCACCAAGACTAGGAAGGTTTGCGAAGTCGCCTACATTGGCTTTTTCAACTGGCGGTACGGTGTACAATCCTACTGTCTGTACAATAACTGGGATCGCCGGTTTTGGCTCCCGCGCCGAGTGAAATAGTCTGCGATAAAACCACATGTATTCACTTCAGAGTTCTGTAGGAGAAGCATCATGTCCGAAGCAATCGACAACCCCGACGCCATCATCCTCAACCTTGGTGGCCGCAACTACGAACTCGTTCCGTTTATTGACCCGGGGAAGCCCCCAATAGACGGTGACGAAATGATGTGGCGGGCCGAAATGTTCGAAGCCAGGCTGACTAGGGAGGATGTCACTTGGGTCTTTCAACACATGTACGAGATTCCCACCAAGCTGCGGCGCAAGATCGTCCTGGTTGATGCTGATCGACCCTTCGTGTCGTGCCTGAACGGCTTCGATCGGAAACTTGTTCAGGATCCCAATGGCCGGCTAGACCAATGGCACGCTGACGATCGACTGCTGAAACGAGTGTAGTGATTCCGAAACAAAAACCAAATCCAGGAGGCTGACGTGTCCATCGTCTTCAAACCCCCGTGATGCTGCGATGAATCGCCGTCCCGGGGGTTCATTTTTTTACCCCTCTCCTCCCCTTCGACTGACTTCGTTCGCTCAAGACAGGAGGGGGGTTTTAGGTGTATAGTACACTCATGAAAATCTATACCAAAACCGGTGATAAAGGCAGTTCAGGTTTATTCGGCGGCGAACGGGTACCCAAACACCATCCCCGCTTGGAAGCCTATGGTACGATTGATGAACTCAATAGTCAGATGGGTTTATTGGCCGCCCACTGGCCACCGGTGGCTGATGAAATCATGGAGATCCAACGAATGTTGTTCACTATTGGTACTCATCTAGCCTCACCCAACCAACCAAGCAGTAACCTAGAAGTCGCCATGATTCTACAACTCGAGGAATCGATTGATGTCATGACAGCGGAACTACCGCCACTGAAAAAATTTATTCTACCGGGCGGTCACCATGCTGCTTGTACGGCTCATATTGTCCGCACCATTTGTCGGCGCACAGAACGTCGAGTGGTCAGCCTGAGTAGTATTGAACCGATCGATCCACTAGTGATCCAATATATTAATCGCCTGTCTGATTGGCTGTTCACCCTGGCGCGCCATATCAATCTGAAAACCAATACTCCCGAGGTCATTTGGAATTAATATGCGCG
>CAZSXL010000111.1:0-4103 GCA_964611225.1 uncultured Gammaproteobacteria bacterium | reverse complement strand
GGGCGCTTGCGTACCGGGTCTAACCCCTCCAGGACAGTAATTTGTTGGGCGCCGTATTCAGAACCAGGTTTTTTTGTAGTGATTTTTTTTGCCATAGTAGGTAAGGGTTTAGTAGCGGTGGGTGGCTTTAAAGTGCTCCTGTAAGGCTGTGATGACAGTATGTCGTAATTGTTCAGCTTCGTCCATAGCTAAGGTGCGGTCAGGTGCCTGTAAATGCATCCGAATACCCAGTGCATTTCCGTAAATATCAAAGACATCTAAACCGGTAAGTAGTTTTCCAGCGGCTTGCTGAATGACTGGTTCGATCTGAGCCCACGGTGTTGCACTAGGAAACTCGACCGAAATATCTAACTCAATACCAGGAAAAGTGGCCGGCGGTACTACCTTCAGGTTTTGTTCCGCTTGTTGCGCTAAGGCGGTCAGATCAAATTCAGCGGTTGCCACGTACCATTTACCCACTTGATCAATCGAGACAACTCCCGGGGCTTGGAATAGAGTACAAAAACCTTTAGCCTGACGAAACACAGCTGCAGTGCTACCGGCGCAACTGACGGCCAAATGGTTACGTTCGCCATTGGTCAGGTAGACATGGCCATATTCTACCAAGGTAAAATCACGTTCGCCACGCTCTAAATTGCGCTCTGCCAGTGCTACTAGATTAGTCCGTAAACTTTGTCGTAGCCAGGTTTGATCCGGGTTCATCGGGTTCAACATGCCCGTATGTGGCGTGGTGGCGAGGCGATAAAATGAGTAGTTATAGACTTCATAGGCACCCGCCTGAATGGCTTTGGCCACTAATTGTTGCGCTAACTTCCAGGTAGGCTCAATGGGTTGTGGCTCTAGCATGGCTACCAACGGTTGCGGGGCGATGTTCGTGTAACCATAGATACGAGCGATCTCTTCAATCAACTCTTCGGCGATCAATAAATCACTACGATGTAATGGTGGGATGACCTGCATGGTATCTGTACCCGTATCTGCACAGCCCAATTGGGTAAGGATCTCGACCACTCGATCAACTGGTACTGGTGTGCCCATTAGCCGTTGCGCATATGCTAGCTCTAGCGTAATAGTTGGGCGGGGTTGTTCGCCTAGACGTTGATCAATAATCGGCGAAGCTACCTGGGCGCCCGCTAATTGCTCGAGCAGTTCAATGGCGCGCCACATCCCCCATTCCGGGAACACTAACGGTAAGTTCTTCTCGTGCCGGGTGCTGCCATCAGTGCGTATTGCTAAGGCTTGAGCTTCTAAGCGTACCGTAATGGGATTAAAATTAGCTGATTCAATCACAATTTGTTTAGTGGCAGCCGTAATTTCAGAACTGGCACCTCCCATGATCCCAGCTAAGGCTTGTGGGGTAGTGTCATCGGCGATAACCAACATATTGTCCGTCAACGTGTGGGTTTTACCATCTAGGGTAGTGATCGTTTCAGTTGGCTTGGCCAAGCGCACCACAATGGCATGGTTATTGAGTTGATCATAATCAAAGGCATGCAACGGCTGGCCATATTCATACATCACATAATTAGTGATATCGACGACATTGTTAATTGGTCGCAGTCCAATAGCGGTGAGGCGTTGCTGCAACCAATCAGGCGATGGCTGTACAGTAACGTGATCTAGGGCTACGCCAATGTAACGCCGGCAGTGTTCGGTAGCATCCACTTGCACAGTGAGCGGTAACCGCTCGGCTGGTTCAAAGGCGCGTAAGGCATTTAATTTTAGTGGGATACCAAGCACGACGCTTAGTTCACGCGCAAACCCAATATGGCAAAATAAATCTGGTCGGTGGGTTAAGGTTTTGTTATCAATTTCGATGATCGTATCCGTTAATTCAAGGATTTGCGCTAACGCTATATTCGTGGATTGAGTGGTGGCTCCTAAATCGATAATCTCTTTTTCCCCCACTGCTGGGAAGCGCTCTTCTAACCCTAGCTCAACCGCGGCACAGATCATCCCATACGAACGCTGACCACGGATAGTAGTTTCAGTCAGCGTGACCAAATCACCTTGCCCGTGCCAACGTACTTGTGCGCCTGGTTTAGCCACCACCACATACTGCCCAACGGTAAGATTTGACCCGCCACAAACAATTTGTTCGACCGCATCACCTAACTCCACCATACACAACCGTAACTTATCAGCATTTGGATGTGGTTTTACTTCGATAATCTTTCCAACCACAATCTGTTTGAACTGCTCAGCTTGTGCTACCACATGTTCCACTTCTGCCACATGCGCAGTAATTAAATCAGCTATCCGTTTTGGGTCATCCGGTAAATCAATATATTCGCGCAACCAATTGTAGGACAGTTTCATATTTTATAATTTCAGCGTCTTCATAATTATTCAGTATTTTCAGCGATTCAAAATTGTTTTAGCCAGCGTAAATCATTCTGCATGAAGTAACGAATATCAGAAATACCATATTTTAACATCGCTAAGCGGTTAATCCCAATCCCAAAGGCAAACCCAGTATATTCCCCCGCGGGATAGCCAGCGGCTTTAAAGACATTAGGGTGAATCATCCCGCAGCCAAGCATCTCTACCCAACCGGTATATTTACACACCGCGCACCCTTTACCGGCACATTGCGTGCAGGAGCAATCAGCTTCAAAGCCAGGTTCAACGTAAGGAAAATAACCGGGGCGCAAGCGAATTTGGACATTGGTTTTTAGTAACGTAGACATCGCCAAACGCAGCACATAGGTCAGTTGGGCAATGGAGATATCCTTATCGACTACGCAGCCTTCCAGCTGGTAAAAGGTGTGTTCATGCGAGGCGTCAAGCGCTTCGTTGCGAAACACCCGACCTGGTACCACCATCCGCAACGGTGGTTGCTGTTGCTGCATCATTCGCACTTGCATATTAGAGGTGTGGGTCCGCATCACCTCTTTTAAACCGTCGGTGCGTTGAGTATCCAGATAAAAAGTATCTTGCAGATCCCGGGCTGGATGCGACGCTGGAATATTTAAAAATTCAAAGCAGTAATCATCCGTTTCACGTTCATTGCCTTCGTAGACAGCAAAATTCAGCGACCGAAAGATATCCACCAATTCAGTTTGCACCAGATGTAACGGGTGCCAATGGCCACTGGCTGGCACAATCGCCGGCAATGATTCATCCACTGCCACCGCACCGGTTTGCCCGCCTAGCCGCTGTTGGGCTGCTGCCAAGGCCGCTTCTAATTGGACTTTAACTGTATTGGCGGCAGCACCCTGTTGTCTGCGTTCAGCTGGATCGGTAATATCTTTCAAAGCCCGCAAGACAAGGGCTAGCTCACCGGTTTTTTTATGCAACAAGGATTTTGTGACACCTTCCAGTTCTACAACCGTGGCGACTTGCTCAAGCAGCGGCAGGTATTTATTGAGGAGTACTTGGGGATTCATTGGCGGGTTCATTGATTGATTGGGGTTGAATACTGTAAAGGAAGCCTTCCAGTAAAGTAAAAAATAATACTAGGATGCCCGCTGAAAACCAGGAAAATAACTGATTAGCGGCCAGAATCAGCGAAATGACGACAATCGCGCTGCACCACAACGCTTGGCGCACCGTCGGTAGCATGATGTGAAACGCCAACATGGTTTCACGATGCAGGCGTTTTAATAGCATCCGGCCAGCTAAACCAAGTAGCAACACAATGGCAAATACCGCACAGGCTAAGGTAGCGTAAAACAGGATAATACCGAGCACTCCGGTCTGGGTTGGGTCGATAAACCAAACTACGACGCACCAGGCTGCCAAACTAGCGGCACCAGCCAGGCTTAATGCAAGCACAAACTTTCTTAACGGCATGGAAGTAGGATAACAAATTTAACGTCGTACATCAACGCACTCCCGCTTTTTTAAGTACCAGCTCAAACTCATCCTTGTCAAAGTGTCCACCATGACCTGGCGTATCAATGACTGTCTTAAAGTGATCCATCAATGCGGCGTACAGTTCGGGAGTGACCAGATAATGCTCTCTGGCACCGCCGGTGACATCCACATATAATTGACCGCCCCGTTCTTCAAAGACTAAATGGTCGGCGGTATGAATTCGATCACGTATATCGGCTCCCAATAAACTTAGGATTTCTTTTTTGAAATGGTCATAATCCTGT
>CAZSXL010000110.1:0-4132 GCA_964611225.1 uncultured Gammaproteobacteria bacterium | reverse complement strand
ACCTTCAAACCGGCATGAGAGAAGAACACTACTCCCGTGCGATTGACCGCTTGCGTTAACGCCTCGAGTTGTTGCACCTTTTGCGCTCGATTTTTTGGCATAATACGCTTTGGATTAATTAGCTATAAATAAAAAGGGCTGCGTTGTATCGCAGACTCAATATACGAAAATCATCATATATCTGCACAGGACTTATGGTTGCGCCCGTGGTCTTTGATACCTGAAGGATACTACCCTACTAGCAGATTTTAGTCAATTGTGGATAACCCCGCACCTCCCCTTTATCCCCTCCTATTCAGGAGAGGAAAATTTTTGTTTTTTTGATTAACTTTTTTTTCAAAAAAAGTTAGAAAAACTAATTTAACCGGGGGTAGGTGTTACGCGTGGATAACCGTCCCAATAAATGCCTGACCGGCTATACAGTTAGCTAGATTAGCCATATCCAGGCCATTCACCACCTTGACCGTTAACCCATGTTCAGTCGCTAATTTGGCTGCAATTGGGTCAAAGGGCATATTTAAACCGGGAGTCCAGGTATCGCCAACGATCTGTTGCAACTGTTCCCAGGTCACATCATCCAATGGTTTGGCTGTTGGGTTGGTTTTAGGATCCGCTGTATATATTTTCGTAATGTTACTGACGTTATAAACAGTACTGACCTTGTTCGTGACTGCTAATAACACGGCATCGTAATCGGTCGATCGTCCTGGAATCCAACCAGCTCCAAAGACCAAACCTGGTTCAGCGGACAATATAATGTTTGGATCTGTAATAATGGGTTGCTCAATCTGACAGCTAGATCGCAATAGTTCGGCATTCACCCGCGTAGCGGCAATGCCTATTTCATCTAGTTGGTCGTTAGTGAGGTTGGGATTATTTTTTTTGGCATCCTCAATAGCGACGCGGGCACGATAACCTCCACCGACAATCACTGCTACACGATTCGTTTGTGCTAACTGTTTTAACCAAGTAGCATAGTCCTGTACAATCGCTGTCGTATCAGCGTCGGTAGAAATAATCGAACCACCTAGTGAAATGATGATGGTATTCATGGATAATACTGCGCTTTATATTGTAAGTGTTGTTCGTACGTAGCTGAGTATAGCACTTCCCCATCAGGCGTAGCAATAAAATACCAATTATCGGAGATCGTCGGATAGACCACTGCGTACAGTGAATCATAGCCCGGGTTACTGATGGCGCCTGGCGGTAAGCCATCGTTACGGTAAGTGTTATAAGCCGACTCGATATCAAGATCAGCTTGCGTAACGGTAGTGCTGGTATTTTTGGTAATGTAATTTATCGTGACATCGGATTGTAAACGCATCCCATTATCGATCCGCTTCCAAAACACTCCGGCGACCAACGCTTTGTCGGACAACGTCTGGGCTTCTTTCTCTACAATACTGGCTAAAATCACCGCCTCCGCCAGCGTCCGGCCGTTAGCCTGTAACACCTGCTTCATTTCGTCGGTAAATTTTTCATCAAACCGTTCGCGCTGCTTAGTGATGACATCAGCCGCTGTCGCATCTTTAAAAAACCGATACGTATCAGGAAACAGGTAGCCTTCTGCATCCAAGGCCTGTACTGCCGTGACATACTCGGCAGCGGTGAACGGCAGGGCTTGGGCTAACGCTTCACCCATTTGTTCGGCTACCCAACCCTCTAACAAGGTAATCTCCGCTTCCCCTTGGAGCGATTGATGTTTGGTGACAATCGATAACACGAGCGGTGTGCTGATGCTAGCTTGAAATGTATAGGTACCGGTTTTTAAGTCGGTGCGCTGACCTGTTAACATCACATGACCAATAAACGCTAAGCGTGACCGAATCACGCCGGCTTCATACAGGGCTGCAGCCACTCCCTCGGTACCAGCCTGCTCTGGAATCGTGACGGTCACAGGCTCGACGAGCTGAATGGGTCGATACAACACCATTAAATACCACAGAAAGACACCAACTAAACCAAGTAGGGCAACCGCCCCAACGTAACCAAGCCACTTCATAGCAACTCGGTACGCTTACGTTTTTTTAACTCTTCCACAATGTCTTTGACTTGTTGGCTAGAAAACTTATCACAGATCAGTAGGCCATCTTCCGTATCCACAATGATTAAGTCTTTGGTATTGACCGTGGCAATAAAGCGTTTGGTTTCCGAGAACACTAAGGTATTTTTACTGCCTAAATCGAAGTGGTCACCCTTGCTGTAGTTATCGGCTTCAATCGGGACTAACTCATCTTTCAAGCGCGCCCAATCCCCAATATCATTCCAACCAAAATTGCCCGTAATGGCCAAGATGTCTGTGGTTTTTTCGATAATAGCGTAGTCGACGGCTACTTTTTCCAATTGCGGATAAATTTCCGCTAGGCGTTCTGGGTGCTGTTGAATCAGGCACAGTTGGGCATACATGGCTGGCATGTGTTGCTGAAACAGTTTGAGTAAAGTATCAGCCCGCCACATAAACATGTTCCCGTTCCACAGATAATTACCAGCCGCTAGAAACTGTTTAGCGATGGCTTCGGCTGGTTTTTCTTTAAATGATGTCACCTGATACACTTCTTCAGTCACAGGCTCGCCTAACTCAATGTAACCATAACCAGTATCGGGTTGAGTGGGTTTAATACCAATACACAAAATTTTATCGGGTTGCGCTTGGATGGTGGTTTCGGCCAAACGCAAAATGCGTTGAAACTCAGCCGTATTCGTAATAACATGATCAGAACCCAGACTGGCAATAATAGCGGTCGGATCATGTTTAGCAATCATGATGGTTTCCAAACCAACGGCCGCAGCTGTATCCCTTAAATCTGGTTCAATAATGATATTGTGTTCCAACACTGCTCCCAGCTCAGCCCGCAGAATAGCTTCGGTCTGACGGTTACAGGATACGAACACTTGCTCTGGTGGAATCAGATCTAACACGCGATCAATCGCCTCTTGCAACAAGGTCTTCTGGCTGGTTAAGGCGTGGAATTGTTTTGGTTTAGCATTACGGGAAATGGGCCACAATCGGGCTCCCACTCCGCCAGCTCTAATCACCGCGTACATATGAAGTCCAGTTTAGAGTAAAAGCATTAGACTGACAACCACAGCTAGGCCAAAGCGATAATAGGCAAATGGTCGCAAGGTAGAAGTTTTAAAAAAGCCAAGTAAAAAACGAATCGCTAGCAAACCAACCACAGCGGCGGTGACTGCTCCCACCAGCATTAAGCCAAGTTCATGTGTGCTCGGAGGCTCGGCTACTAGATCCAAGCCCTGCTTAGCGGTCAGACCCAGTAATAATGGAATCACCATGATAAAGGAGAATTTGGCCGCGTCTACTCGGTTTAGGCCCAACGACATACCGACCGCCATCGTAATGCCAGACCGAGACGTACCAGGAATGAGCGCCACCGCTTGAGCCAGCCCCATCGCCATGGCTTGTTTCCAATTGAATTGCCCAACATTAGGGTTAGGTTTGGCGTACCGCTCAACCAGCAAGAACACGATACCAATCAGCACAGCCATTACGACCACCACCCAACTAGAACGAAACCACTGATCCAGTTGCTCACCAAAGAACAAACCAATGACCCCAGCGGGCAGTGTACTGACCAAGGCTCTAAGCATTAATTGTGGTTGGGTGCGGGCATAGTGTATAATATCTTTGGTGAAGTACAGCACGATCGTCACTAGCGTACCGATATGCAAAGAGATATCAAACGCCAAAGAACTGTCCGTGGCAAAATTAAACGCTTCATGTAATACTAATAAGTGTCCAGAGGATGAAATCGGTAAAAATTCCGTAATCCCCTGCACTACTCCTAAGACAATCGCTAATAGATAATCCATGTTCCAACACTACCAATTAATCCTTATTCCGCTGATGAGCCTGATTATAACACAGGCGATCAAAGTGATCATTGATGTTATCCACCACCATCCCAGTTCGATGAACTCCTATGGTGGTATGCCATCGACGCACTCGGCTTTATTTGCCTCGCTGGTGATGATGGCATGGTATACGGAAGGGTTGGCTTCTTACGCGTTTGCCTTAAGTTTATTTCTTTACCTGACAATCATCCGTGACGCGGCTGGTATCCGACAACACTTAGGTCGACATGGTCAGATGCTGAAAGATCTATTACTAGAA
>CAZSXL010000109.1:0-4197 GCA_964611225.1 uncultured Gammaproteobacteria bacterium | reverse complement strand
GGACGCAAGTGGATACTGCCACGGATCAAACCATGACTTCTGTTCTGGTGGTTGGCGAAACGATTTACGCCGGTGGCATTGGCAGCCCCGATGGCAAAGTGATTCGTTCCTCGGATAATGGCGCTACCTGGGAAGATCTAACCGGTAATGGTTTGCCCAGCGCTGGTTATTTTCAATCATTCGCTGCTGAACCCGACAATGATACTATTTATGTAGCCACTGGTCGTCCAGCCAATACCGGTTATGTCTATAAAAGCACTGATGGTGGTGACAGTTGGTCACTGCTCTACACCGGCTTAGTAGATGAAGAGTTTAATGCTATGTTGTTTGACGGCTTAACCACCGGTACTACGATTGGTCTACAAACCCTACAATCTAAAGCCAAACTAACACTCACCAAAAAAAAGACTACGCTCACCATTACCCTGAAAGATGCGACTACCGAAGACCCATTGCAACGACGCCGTATTACTGTCTATAAAAAAACGAGAAAAAACGGTACGTGGCAAAAAATAAATTTTGTTACTACCAAACGCACGAACAATAAAGGTAAGTTGGAGTTAGAAGTAGACCCAACCAAAACTACCTACTACCAAATACGCTGGAAACCCAACGCTGCCGATCAGGCTGCCTATGGTACAGCTGCAACTCGGTCTGATCAAATCAAACTAAAAGTTCAATAATACTTATGCCGCTAAACCAGCTCACTCCTGAAGAAGAAGCGGTCATCGTCCATAAAGGTACCGAAGCGCCCGGCACTGGTGAATACGATGACTTCTTTGAAGAAGGCACTTATATCTGCCGGCGCTGCAATGCTGAGTTGTATCGGTCTGACGCTAAGTTCCATTCCGGTTGTGGTTGGCCCAGTTTTGATCAAGAAATTCCCGGTGCCGTGAAACGCACAGTCGACGACGATGGTCGCCGTACAGAAATTACCTGCAGTAACTGCGACGGACACTTAGGCCACGTCTTTGAGGGTGAGCAGATGACGACCAAGAATACCCGCCATTGTGTGAATTCACTGTCGATGAAGTTTATTCAGAAATAATATACCTTGATAGTAGATTATAAGATTATCCTTAGCGGTATTGGTATAGCCATTGCAGTAGTGAGCTATGTTTTATACTTTATTGATATTGCCAAAGGTAAAACTAAACCCCACGCTTTTTCCTGGTTTGTATGGGGTGTGCTGGAAGTCATCGGCTTCAGTGCTCTATTAGCTTCCCAGGCCGGCGCCGGAGCCTGGATTACTGGTTGCTCGGCCGTCTTCACTTTAACGATCGCTGCCATTGGCTTAAAACAAAAAACCAAATCCTATACCCTAACCGACTGGCTAGCCTTCACCTTAGCCTTACTGGCTATCGTGTTATGGTGGCTGACCAAACAACCGGCCGTTGCTATTCTGTTAGTAGCCACAGCCGATACATTAGCCTTTATTCCAACCTTTCGCAAAAGTTACAGCCAACCCTGGCAAGAAAGTATCAGTATGTATCTGCTGAGCGCCTTTAAATATTGCTTAGCACTATTATCACTTGATCATTATATCTTTACTACGGTGTTTTATCAGGCGATATTAGTGTGTATGAACTCTGCATTTATTAGCTTGCTAGTGATTAGACGTAAACAACTAGCTAAGTAATCATTTTACTATATTTTCTAACACCGGCTGCATAAACGTATACCAGTCGGCATAGCCAGCACTGCTAGGATGAAAGTAATCCGCGGCATAATACTGGGCTGGATCGGTTGCAAATGGATCAGCTTCCCCTATTCGCCAAATATCAATATAGGTGGCTTGGTACTGCGGAACAATCTGTAAATATAGGTCTCGAACAGCAGCAGTGCGCTTAGTCCACAGCCAGCGCGTACCGGCGGGAAAAAGCAACGTAGTACCAATGTTACCACCATGCAAAATCATCACCTGTTTACCAACCCGTTGTGCCTCGGCCAGCACTAAGGGTAAATCACGCTTGATAGCGTCGTAATCTGTAAATCGGACGATATCATTACCGCCAATCTGGACTACAACTAAATCAAACTGCTGATCAGTAAAACCACTGAAACGATCGACTAATTCAGCTACTTTGGCACCACTCACTCCCCGGTTAGTAATGTCGCTGGTGGGATAATTACGACCAATTAAACCTGCGGTACTGTCAGCTGGTGTACTGGCACCAACACCCACTGCGGTGCTATCACCGATCACCAAAATATGCGCGCTGGGATTGCTTGGATGCTGTTCATAGGCCACCGCCGCTTTAGCCAAACCCACTCCAATGGTAATGTAATGGCGCGTCCGCACATATTGCACAATACCGTAGAGCAGAATAATAATGCCAACCGCCACTAAAATCTTCACCGCGCTTGTGCTCATGCCAGATCACGCAACAAATAACCGACTAGATAGGCTAATGAAGCAGCGATACCGCCAACCAATACGGTTTTGCAGCCGGCCTTCCACCAGGTTTCGTCGGTAAACCGAGTCTTGATCGTACCAACAATAAATAAAGCCAACATGGTAAATACAGTGGTCACCAAAAAAATAGCATTGGTGCTAATCGGAAAGAATGGTTTAAAAATGTAACCAAGCAACGGAATTAACCCAACTAGATTAAAAGCCAAAAACGTAGTACGGGCTCCCTTCAATGGATAAATAGCCTCTTCGACCACATCAAATTCATGTTTCATCATAATATCCACCCAGACATCTTTATCTTTAGTAATCACATGGGCAGCCGATTCCAGAGCTTTGCCGGTGAAACCATGGTCACGCAAAATGTCATCAATTTCGGCACGCTCTTCTTGCGGATTATCCCGGATAGATTTGTACTCCAGACGACGAATACGCTGAATCCGTTCCTTTTCCGCTTTGTCGCCGGAATATTTACTGACCGCCATCGATACCCCATCTGCCAATAAGTTAGCAAAACCCAAAATCAATACAATTGCTACCGGCAAGTTAGCGCCCTGCACACCGGCTACGATCGCAAATGTAGTGACCGCCCCATCAATGCCACCGTAAACAAAATCCGAAACCCAGATATACGGCACTTTCTTCATTAGCTTCTTCTTCATTCGTTTAGTATACGCGCATTATTTGGTTGGGCGCAATAGCATTCGTAACGTCGTAATCGCCTATTTTAGTGCGGCGCAATACGGTCACGTAACCACCTAAATCCCGCGCCAGCGACCTAATGTAGGTTCCGTGCGAACACTGTACCCGCAGACTTAGCATTGGCCAGGCATAGTGCAATAGCTCAATACCATGAATAGTCACCGTGCGTTTTGGCATCTCTACGGTTTCCCCTCGCCGGGCTAACTTGTAAGCCCGTTCACCGTCAATATGAATCGCCGAATACGCCGACGGAGTTTGTTGAATCGTACCAATAAATTGCTGAACTCTTTTGATCATCTCTGCTTCAGTGTCTTCAGTCCTTTCAGGATTTTCAGCGATCCTACCTTCGGCATCATCGGTCGTGCTAAATTTTCCTAACTCAATCGTCACCTCATACTCCTTCGCTAGTTTCATAAAGCTATCCTGCTGTTTGGTTTCGTCCCGACCGACCAACACAATCAACAAACCAGATGCTAGCGGATCCAAGGTCCCAGCATGTCCTACCCGTTGTACATGCAAACTACGCCGCACTTGCGCTACCACGGCAAAGGATGACATGCCACGCGGCTTATCGATCAGCAGCATACAGCCAGGCCCGCGCTTCGGCTTCTGTCTCGAAGGTTTTTAATTTATGCGGCACAAACCAGCGTAGTAAATCAATCATCAGTTGCCAGCCATGGGGCAAAGCAAACACCGCCACCTTATCAAGGGCAGGATCTTGGAGGATAGCCTGGTAAACTTTATTCGATTCTTGACTATTAAATTCACCCGAATCAATGGTGCGAAAATCCATCAACACCTTTAAGTGTCCGGCCGGCGCGGCTTGTTTAATGGTGGCAAAAATCTCTCTTACCCAATACGCTTCTTTAGTATTATCATTTTCAGTGGTAGTGACCGTACCAAATTTTACCAACACAAAATCAGGTGAGGTAAATGTGATCACATCCTGTTGCGGTGTATAAGAATAGTCGGTACTAGACATATAGCGCGAGTGTATCATAATAAGCGGGCTATGCAAACTATTGCGCTGATTGGTAATGGTACTTACTTTAACTGCTCCACATTGCTTAACCAGTATGATG
>CAZSXL010000108.1:0-4214 GCA_964611225.1 uncultured Gammaproteobacteria bacterium | reverse complement strand
GTAATCACTACCGTGGTGGCAATGTCTTCCAAGGTCACATCGCCACTGTTGGTATAGGTCACTGTATAGAGCAAACGATCACCGACATTCACAATACTAGGCCCAGCGGTACTTAACTGTAAGCGTGGGGTTAACACTTCTAATGGCTGCTGTACACTCACTTGTCGAAAGGCGGTGGTGGTACACTGATCAACGCCCACCACACCAATTACTTGCTTGCCTTCACCAATCGCATTACTAAACGAACCGGTAATGCTGATGGTACCACCGGTTTGCGCCGGTACCGCAGCTAAACTAATCTGTCCACTCTCACTAATTGGCAAGGAACTGGATTCGAGGGCAAAGGCTTCCGGAATGTCCAGTTGAATACAAACCTGCGATCGCTCAATTTGTGCACTATTAAAGTACTCCACTGTCCAGGTAAAGGATTCATTATTTAAAATCTGGTCAGGGGTATGGGCTACCACTTCTAAACTAGATGTGTTCACTTTAAACTTGACGGTCGCCGAGTCAGAAAAACTCTGACCATAATAATGGTAACTATATAAGACGATCGCTCGATAAGTTTGTTGGACATTGCCCGTAAACCGCCCAGTAGTACTGAACGTTTGCGTTTGCTGCCTTGGTAGATGATCCCAATTGTAATCTAATGGGGAGTCAACACTAAACCCAGTCGGCACTACCATCTTCACGTCCACCGCACTAATCGTTTTATTGCCCACTGCAATTGCGGTATCTAAGGTCATGGGCTCACCACTAATCACCAAGTCTGGTGCCGTGATCGTGACCTGTACCTCTGGTTGAATGGAGAATAAGTAAAACCAAGCTCCCAGCACAATGTTGCTACCGAGCAGGCCTAAAATGACAAACGACAACAAGGTATCAATGACCAGGTGACGGAGTTTATCTTTATAGTCATCAGTCAAGTAATGCCAAACGTAGGGAAATAAAAAATGTCCGGTTTTTTTGGTGACAGTTTTAGTAACGTGTATCCAGGACATAGTTATTCGTTAAAGATGGCGAAGGACATCGCAATCAACTCATTATCACCGTCGCCATCCACATCGCTAACCGCTACTTGTGCGCCACTGGTATTCGATTTCGAAAAAGCGTAAAAACCTGGTGATTGCTCGTGACCGCGACCGCTAAACACCCGCACATACGAGGCTGATCCAGCACCGGGTATGGTTACTATATCATCTTTGCCATCATTATTCACATCACCAGCGGCTACCCAGACACCCGTGCGCAAACTACTACTATAGGCAAACCAACTTTGGCCAGTGGGCTTACAGTGTTTATTCAAGACGATCACTTGCGGACCACCACCTTGGCCAGCCCCCACCACAATCTCTTTACCGGCCTTATTGGGCAAGACATCCGCTACCGCTACATTGACTCCCCCACGAAAATCGCTGCCATACGGAAAACAACCGGTGTTCACCAACTGACCACGGTTAGAAAAAATCCGCACTTGCGCACCGCCCGATTGTGTACCAGTGACAATACGATAACCTTTGTTATCCCCTTCCAAGCGCTCCACAGCGATATTCACCCCACCGGTAAAGCTACTACCATACGGTGCAAACTGGGCTACTTGGGCACCGTTTTTATACACTGTGACATAGGTGGCACCGGCTACTACTTCTGTGTCTGTCTCAGGAACTTGCACGACGGTATCACTACCACTATACGACGAATTATACGTAAAAAAACTACTGCGCAATTGCTTGCCACGGGCAGATAATACTTTAGCAAAAGTGCCATTAATATAAGGGTCGTCTACTACCTGAGCAATCCGACCTTGTAAAATAATCCCATCATGGGCCGGTATGTTCACACTACCGACGACATCACCCGTATTGACTGCGGTATCTTGCGTGCCCAATATTTTTTCAAAACCGTCTTCTAAAATAACCCGCTGATCTTCGGACGATGAATTGACCAGCACAATACCACGATCAAAGTTACGGCGCCAGACACCTTTACTCCAATCCTCTGGTCCGGCATTGGAGGAGGCATTATACGGTCCACCCAGCGGCGAACCCAACGCAACACTATATTCATCATACCACCACAAGGCATGATGCTGATCGACGGATTGGTCAAAGCTGGCAAAACCGTCACCCATTAAGGTTGAAGTGAGGTTATAACGCATCAACTTGTAGTTACTGTCATCGGTTGAATTGGCGACTGTATTCACAATTACAATGCTGGGATTTTCAGCGGCCTCCAAAACGTCATAGTATTTTTCCATCGATCCCACCCAACCCCCATCAAAGCTCGACGGAAAGGCTTCAATCAAGCGTCCATTGATGTAGGTATAATAATCACCATTACTATTACAGATAATGACTTTGTTCGGATTACGTTGGCGCGTTTGCTTCATCATTTTGGTCATGCCCGTTTTCCATTGAGCATCAGCCGTTTTCCAAAAATCTGCCTCACCGTCCTGGTTCACATCCACCTGGTCATCAATCCAAGAAATATCATTGAAACAATTATCATAATAAATGCCATCCCAATCTTGCGGGTTAGCTTTGATAATCTGCTTGGTCATAAATTTGGGCAAGATTTTTTTCCAGGGACCAGTCACATTAATCAACCGCGTACCAGGATAAAAATTCAAGTAATCACCGCTAGTGTTTTTTAAAAACAGATCATCGTTACTGTTCAACTGGTTATACAGTTTATAGATGGGACTGTTGGTATCGGTTTCCTCCAAATGTGATTCAGGCACTTCTTCACTAGTCACATACGCCAAAATAATAATATCCGGATTAGCCGCTTTCATAATCTCAAAAGCTTGCGGGCTAGTGTAATGCGTTTCCAAACCTAGTACCACAATATCCCATTGGGCTAACTCGGTGGCTTCGCTATCGGAAATTTCTGGATCCAAAAAATAGTTACCCAAGCGCGGATAAGCATCGGGTAGATTCACTGCCAGCCCTAGACTAGGGCTAAACAATAAGAGACTGATAAATAGACAGTAGCGCTTCATAATGTTTGTCCGGGGTATACTGGGTAGTGACTAATTGATAAGCATTTTGACCATAGGTGAGTACACGTTGATCGTCGGCTAAAGCCTGGAAGAGCTGCGGTGAGACTAGCTGGTTTGTTTGGCTCAAATAACCACCCGGTTTTACCATCTTGGACTAATTCCGGAATGCCACCGCGTCTGCTCCCGATCACCGGCTTACCGGCCGCAAAGGCTTCCAGTACGGTATAGGGGAAATTTTCATGGTGGCGCGATGGTACCACTACCACCCTACTTTGCCGCATCTGCTGGGCTAATTCCTCTTTACTCAACTGTCCAAGGAACTGAATAGTAGCTGTACTGTTAGCCTGCAACGGACCGCTGCCAGCCAAAAGTAACCGGCAACCGTACTGGTTTTCACGAAAATTGTCAAGTAGTAAGCCAACTCCTTTGATGGGACTTAATGAACCGGCATACAGCACATCCCGACCAATATCCCCTGCGCTGGCTGCAGTTGTATCTATAAAATTTGGTAGCACTTCAATGCGTTTTAACTGCTCTCCCCAAGCTATCACTTCATTTTTAAGGAACTGTGACGGACTAATAAAACAATCGACATTACGTTCATACACCTGCGTTAATTTATGTAAGTACATTTCAAACATGGCTAGTGCACTCATCGCTGTTGAACTCTTCAAACAACGATGGACGACCGCATTGTAATAACGCCCACCTTTACACCGGCGACAGGTTTCATTCTCGGTATACAGTTCGTAATTGGGACAAATTAACTTGTAATCATGCAGTGTCAGTACGATGGGTATATGACGTTTTTTTAAGGTCACCAAGACCGACGGACTGATCTGGTGATAGATATTTTGAATGTGGGCAAGATCTGGTTTAAATACATCGAGTAAAGTATCTAGTTTACGTTGCGCTTCCCGACTCCAAAACATCCGGGCGGCGGCTTTAATGTTTTTATTACTATAATCAACGGAGGAGACAAAATACTGGCTCCAGGGTGATGGTTCGTTTTCGGGGTGTACCATCGAAAACACTGCTACCTCATGGCCGTTACGCTCTAATAAGGCCTTCAAATCAAACAGGTAGGTTTCGGCTCCCCGCCGGCGATAAAAGAATTGATTGATCAATAGAATCCGCATATTCTGCTGTCAGTATAGAGTGGAAAAATCAAGTTAGCAATGCACCACCCCCCTGTAGATAACTTTGGATGACT
>CAZSXL010000107.1:0-4227 GCA_964611225.1 uncultured Gammaproteobacteria bacterium | reverse complement strand
TGATGCTTGATTACGTATGGTCACCCGATGATAGGTAAAACCATATGCCTGGTTTAGTAGTGCTAACCGTTCCTGCACAAACTGAACCGCTCCCGGCTTATGCCGCTCATAGTCAGCCGCAGTTCCTTTTAACCTACCCTTTAATCGACGACGACGCACTCGACGTATCACGCGGACACGGCGTACTGTTAACCACTGCCACATTGTTGCAGCTCGCTTACTTACCCTTCTTTTTCTTCTTGGCTTCCTTTTTGTGGGCGTTGTTGCCTTTGGCCATAGGATTGAATAAATTACTAACTTATGGTATGCAGTATAGCATATGTTGAAAAATTTTTCCGAACAACTCAAGACTGGCTATGCCCAGGAGAAGTTGAAACAACAACAAGTGGCACAACGACCCACCGCTCCAGCTAGTCGCCGTTATTTTCGACAAATGGGAGCGATGTTATTTGGCCTGGGTTGTCTGGCTGCCATAGTGAATGGCATTGCCTACTGGATTGTAGGTCGTACGCTCATTATTATGTTAGCCATCATGTTAGGAACGTGGGCTATTGGGATCTGGATGATGTTGACGGGCAAGACGCTTAAAAAAAGCTAAATTATTCAGGTGTAGACCTAATCCGTTTCCGATTAGATAAGCCCTCCGCTCCTACAATGAAAAAGCCAAGTGATACAACCATTCCGGGAAAAAGAATCAAATAATTTAACCAAGTGATCACTTCATCTTCCGGATGTAAAACAGACTCTGCTGGATTGTCTGCGTCATAATAAATGGTAATGGTATCTCCAACGGCGCCGTCGTATTCATTTAAAAATTGTTCAGGCAGCGTATCGCCGCTTGGTGTTTTATAGTCAGAACTTACAAATTTCTCTAGGATGTAGGATTTTGAATATTCTTCATTATGTATGGAATAACCTGCCTGCAGACTTACTATATCATAGACGGAACAACCGCCGCTCATTGTTAATCTGTTGCCTGTGCAAATATTCGCACGCTCATCAATAGCGAGTTCTTCAATCGTCGCCTCAGACGGCAGATACGTACCGAATAGCTTGCTCTGCACAACTGTAGACCCATGCGAAAAAATTAAGAAAAATGTAAAAGCCATCAGTGCTAGTCCAATAAAAATTCTCAATGTATTCTTTAACTTATCTTTCATAGATACTCGCCATACCCGGCTTGCTCCATTTCCTCTTTAGGAATAAAACGCAAGGCTGCCGAATTCATGCAATAGCGTTTGCCACCCCGGTCTGTTGGACCATCAGTAAACAGATGACCAAGATGTGAATCGGCATAACGTGACCGGACTTCAGTACGCGCTAACAATAATCCTTCCTCTTCATGTAAGGTTACTGCATCCGGTGTAATCGGTTGCACAAAGGATGGCCAACCCGTGCCAGAATCATATTTGTCTCGCGACGAAAATAGTGGCTCACCAGAAACAATGTCTACATAAATGCCTTCCGCTGCGTTGTCGTAATAGACATTATTGTAAGACAACTCTGTCCCCTCTTCTTGAGTGACTTTATATTGTAAGGGTGTTAGTTGCGCGCGCAGTTCTTCTTCCGCTGGTTTTACAAAGGTGCTCCATTTGGCAATCGTTTCGGGAGATACTTCAACCTGTCTACTGGTCTGATCAACCTGAACATTGTCTGATGGCCAATAATATCGCCAACCAATTATAGCCACACCAACCAGACCAATGACGATCGGTATCACAGTACCAGTGAGCGGGTGTTTTTTTATAATGGATTCCATCAGGCTGGCTTAATTAAGGTTATTTTTTGAGTGCGACTGAGTTGTTTAATCTGCAACTCACGTTTCAACGCGGTGCTTTTGGTACGACACCGTTTAGTATACACTATTTTTTTGACTGGATGCGAACGCGTATAACGACTAGCTTTACCAGCCTGGTGCAAGGCCCAGCGTTTTGGCAAATTATTACTGATGCCAGTATAGAAGCTGCCATCCGTACATTGTAGGATATAAACGATGTACATGGTTTAACTATTTGAGTTTAGGTATGGGATCACTACAACGACTAGATAACTCCTCTACCAAATGTTGAAACGCCCGCTCGTCGATGGTTGCGCGCCAGGGCTCTATAGCGGGATCATACAACGAAGCAGCGCCAAAATCACCTAACAAGGCATCGCCCGCCGCATTCACCAATATATTATGGGCATACAAATCACCATGCATGATGCCTCTGGCGTGCAAATGTGCAACAGCGGCGGCAATCCCTTGGAGGATTTTTATGATCACGGGCAACGTCAAGCTAGTGTCTGCATGATAAGTATCACGGGTACAGGTCGCTAGACTAGGCGGTAACCCCAAACTGTGATAACTAGCTGGAACTAATTCAAATACTAAACCAGCTTTTCCGGCTGGGGCGGCAACTAACTGACAAAGCACCTGAATCAGATTTGGATGGACACCAGCGACTAAGTTAATGTGCATATCATCGCTTGGAAAACCATCACTGGTCATCGTTCCCTTATACAGTTTTACTGCCACAACTTGTTGTGATGGCTTGTGTACAGCTTTGAACACCTTACTAGAGGGACTCTCACCCAGCAACTCCCCCACTTCTAAATCACTCCATTTAATCTCTGTAACTACAGTTTGAGTAGCTGGCTTGGAAAAAGGATTACCAGCGTCACCATACCAAGCCAGACGTGGTAGTTGTGACAACCAGTCTGGTGCTGCACTTAACTGATTAGCTCCTAGTCGAATTAATTCCAGATTTTGACAAGTTGCCAGTGATACTGGCAGTGTTTGTAGTTGATTACCGGCAACAGCTAACTTTTGTAACTTAATTAGCTTCCCCATTGAAGCCGGTAAGGTTTGTAATTGATTATCGGTTAAAATCAGCCAGCGCAGTGACTGCGGTAAAGCCTGCTCAGGAATGTTAGTCAACCGACAAGATTTAAAACCTAGTACATCCAAGTTTGAGCATTGAGCGAGTGCTGACGGTAGTTCTGTAAACTGGTTGTGGGAGAAGAAAGCAATCTTTAGTTGAGTTAATTTGGAAAATTCTGGTGGCAAATCTGTCAGCTGGCCATGGGACATATCCAACATTTCAATCGCATCAGCGTAGCGAAAAATTTCTGTGGGAAAATAAGTAGCGCCGCGAATCGTTAAGCGCTTGCTGGTAGCATCGTAACTATGGAAGAATGGGATGTTTTCCATTTTGATCTAACTGACCAGCCCGTTGATACAAGAACACTGGTAAACCAACCGCAATGCCTACACACCATACTAATACAATGGGCAACCAAACGTGTTTCAGTTTGATACGTCTGGCCTCGACTAACATAAAAATGATCACCAGGATGGCCGTCAGTAATAAGTCGTAGGCAAAAAAATTAGCAATCGGATTCACAAACAACTTTTCCCATAAATCTGCAAAACGAAAACCATGCTCCATGACATAAGGAATGTACTGGGAATACGGCAGTGCCACTCCAACCACCGCAAAGACCAAGTAAAGGTATTTAGCTTTCATATAGATTATAATCGTCCTTTAAAGATAAATACACTAATAAAAAAAGCTAGCGCTACTAAAATGATGGCGGCGCCGGCAGAGATGTGCAGATAAAAGGCAGCAATAATGCCTAGCACTACTGCTGTGACAGAAAACAGTTCAGCCCACAACAAAGTCTGCTTGAAACTCTTTTTTAACTGTAAGGCCGTCACCACCGGAATGACAATCAAGGCTGAAATGAGCAAAATACCGACGATCGGAATGGCGATAGCGATGGTGACCGCTGCCAGGATAATCAACAACTGATTAATCCAGCGGGTGCGAATGCCACTCACTTGGGCGGATTCCTCATCAAACGAAATATAGACTAATTCTTTATAGAAGCCAAGTAATCCAGCCGCCACGATAATGCCCAAGATGGCAATCACGGTTAGATCACTCTGCTGCACCGTGACGATGCTACCAAACAAATAACTAAACAAGTTGGCTTTAAAACCATTTCCTAAATTAATCAAGATAATCGCTAATGCCAAACTACCAGATAAAAATAGTGCCAGGGCAGACTCTCCATAAATCCGTTTGGAGTGACGCAAACGTTCAATCACAATCGATGATGCCGTCGCTGTCAGCACGGCCGCGACCAACGGCGACATACCAGTGAGTAACCCAAGTGCAATTCCTACTAAGGAAGTATGCGCTAAGGTATCCGCCATGAGAGAGTAACGGCGTAGTACTAAAA
>CAZSXL010000106.1:0-4259 GCA_964611225.1 uncultured Gammaproteobacteria bacterium | reverse complement strand
AAGGCTGTGCACAATGGCGAGTGACCTTACGAGCATTACCGAGATTTACAGCCGTTTGGCAGTTTTATTACAAAATAGGAACGCTGAAACAAAAATAGTTAATATGAAAACCTTTGAAACCGAAATCGAAAAGATTCCGGAATTCATACGTCGTGTAGTTATTACGATGGAAAGACGTCACAGTGTAGCAGTAGAGGGACTCAATAAGCTATCTTTCCAACTCGAAAAGAAGCAGACAAGGCAGTTGAATAATTAGAGTTTCACCATCTGGTAAAAAACAATGTCCTGAAAATTCCGCCACCCGGCGTAATTTTCAGGATTTCCGCTAATGACTTTATTCCATTCAAGATCACCTTTCGGATTGTGAACACAAGGACTAAAATTTAACTAAAAATTAACAGAATCTTCACAATAAATTAACAACTTATGAATATTATACCCTTATACTAATACAAAAATGAATGAAATGAAAGGAGGTGCGGGGGAGGCTCAAGGAGACCAGATTTGAATGAAATGGGGGCGGACTGAAAGAAAGGTCCGTTAAGTATAGTAAACGCAATAAGAAAGTTGTCATTGCGAGCGGAGCGAAGCAATCTAAACCTTAGAGATTGCTTCGGGCTATCGCCCTCCCAATGACACTTGCATGGAAACTTATTTATTACATTTATTATAGTAAGTAACAATAACTGAATGAAGGAGGATATAAAGATGAAAATCATGAGAAAGACAGTATTAGGGGTCATGATGGCCCTTTTCATGGCCGGCACTGCCAGTGCGGCCACGGTGAAGGTAGAGAAAAATATTACCGCTTCCACGACGTGGACTGCGGACAACGTGTACAGGCTGGAGAAGCAGATATACGTTCTGTCAGGCGCGACTTTGACCATCGAGGCAGGTACGGTTGTCGCGAGTACTACCGATGCCGGTGGTAGTTTGGCTGTGGCACGCGGCGCTAAAATCTTCGTGAACGGCACCAAAGACAACCCTGTTGTTATGACTTCCACCGATGATGTGGCGACCTGGACACCTGACGCTGGCCACCCCAGCGGCGGCGACCCCAAAACCGGGACGTGGCACGTGGGCGCCAATGAGTGGGGCAATCTGACGATCATGGGCAAAGGATTGATTTCCGCTTCTCATTACGGGGGCCTTCAGGTGAGTGACAACACGAAGGACCCTTCGGGTTTAAATGAGAAGCAGATGGAAGGTTTGACGGATGCTGATTACGCGCTGTACGGAGGTAACGATGACAATGACGACAGCGGTTCAATCAGCTATCTGTCGCTGCGTTACGGCGGTAAGGTGATCGGCCTCGCCAACGAGCTTAACGGTCTGTCGCTGGGCGGTATCGGTCGCGAAACCGACATCGACCACGTTGAGATCATGAACAATGTGGATGATGGTATTGAAATCTGGGGCGGTACGGTCAACCTGAAATATATCAGCATCTGGAACATCGGTGACGACAGCTTTGACGTTGATGAAGGCTGGCGCGGCAAAGCTCAGTTCATTTTTATCGTTCAGGGCTACAGTGTCGATGCCAAACAGGGTTCCGGTGTGGGTGACAACTGTTTCGAAACCGACGGCGCGGAAGATTCCGACGCGCAGCCGGTGACCACGTCCGCGATCTATAATGCCACCGTCATTGGTAATCCTATTGACGGGGATGGTGGAACAGTCTGGCGTGACAACGCCCGCGTCCAGTATCGCAACTGCATCTTTATGGATCTGGGTGAAAAACTTGTCAGACCTGACGGTGATGACGGTGACGGAGGCAGTGGTTACGGCCACAACGGCACGCTGTCGTTTGCGGATACATGGACGACAGACTACACGGTTACTTCGACGGTTAATGCTTGCATCGGGTGCTCGGTTGGTAACTTCAACCACGCTGATACGCTCTACACGGTTCAGACTTCCGGCAAACTCGCAGAAATCACGGACAGTGTGTTCTTCAGCAACCTTCACGCTGACGCCTACACCGATTCGGATACGTATGGCGTAACTGTTGGTGGCGCCAGTAATCCGGCCAAGAACAATGTGGTCATTTCCGGCTCTGCTTCGGCAAACGCTCCGATTGTGAGCATTACCCGCGGCTCGCTGTTTACTTCTACAGAAGGTAAGGGTGTCCTTCCTGTTGAAAAAATAGACCCACGTCCTGCCAATGAGGCTCTTACCAGCGCCGATACGGCTATTTCCGACGGGTTCTTCACACCGGCTCAGTATCGCGGCGCTTTCAGCGCCAGTGAAAATTGGCTGGAAGGCTGGACGGCTGCTGATGCCTACGGCATGATTGTTGCCGCTCCAGTGGCGAGTCCTACACCAACCCCAACGCCGACATTGCCTCCGCCGCCAACACAGACACCACCACCAACGGTAACACCGACACCAATACAAACAGTGACTCCTGAGTCGATAACTGTGTCGCCGTCAAAATTAAAGCTGAAAGTGAAAAACAGTGATGATGTAACAGTAACACTAACAGATGCAGATGGTAATGCTGTTGAAGGTGAAACGGTTACGGTGGAGTTAAACAATGTGAGTCAAAAACGCATAAATATCTCTTCGGAGAGTGAGGTAACGGACGAGAATGGTGAGGCGGTATTTACCGTTACTGCAAAGAAAAAAGGTAAAGCAATAATAACGTTTGAGGCAAATGGATTGAGCACAGAGATGAAGGTTATAGTGAGGAAATAATTATTTTCTGACAGTATGACATTATGATGGCAGCGGCGCTACGCCGCTGCTGTCCGGCTCGTTCCCAAACTCTGTTTGGGAACGCAATGGTTGAGAAGCTCTGTTTCTAGAAACCGAACGATAGAGCTTATGGCAATTGATCGGGTATCCAAGAAACAGAGTTTCATAGTAACACGGTGTTCCCAAACAGAGTTTGGGAACAAGTAGTTAAAAGTTGATACCCTGATAGCAGCGGTGCGACGCCGCTGCTGTTAATTCTTTACATCAAAACTGTGAGTATAAAATGATAGTAAAATTAAGATTTTTCATCCTGATCGGTTCCACACTGTTTTTGTTCACTGCCGGTTGCGGCAAGCAGGACAGAACAGATGATGTTGCACAAAACAATCCCGGCGTGGTTGTGTCCCTAACGGATAAGCCGCTTGCGGTTTATCAGAACGAATTGCTCAACCACGCTTTTGAAACGGCCGCGGCGATTCCGGTTAAACCGCACATCAAAGACCGGTCGCGGGCGCAGGAGAAGGTCGTTGAGACATCTCTTGAACTGGATCAGCCGCAGCGGGCGCTTAGTCTTATTGAAAAAATCGACAACTGGCGTCGTGGCTCAGGGTACTGCGACCTTGCTTTTTATTGTGCAAGGCACGGCTACACCGGCGAAGTGCAGCAATACTTGAATCTCGCCGTTGAGATTTCTGAGTCTGCCGAAGACTGGCGTAGAGACCAAATCAGAGTAAAAATTGCCAACACCTATATCTGGCTGGGACAGACCCGACAGGCCGATCAGTTTGAAACGGGTATAGTAGATTCTGAATCGGGCAAGGTAGCCGGGGTGAAGGCAATGATTGCCGGGGAAGATCATTTTGACGAGCAAATGAATGCGCTGGACGTATTAATTGCGCCGGGTAATTTTGACATCGTGGAAAATGCGCTGAAGGCGTACACCAATCTCTTTAACCGTTTTTATGACGATGCATGGCGGCGTTCGCTAGCGGAAGAAAAAATGAAAACTTCATGGGGCAAATTGCCGATTTTTAAGCGAGTTGAACTGCTAACAGAACTAGCCGGGTTTGCGCTGGATCATACTGATCAAGCCAAGGCGCTTGAGCTGATCAACGAAGCACAGATCTTTATGGATAGCGCCCAATGGCGTCCGGAACACCGCATTCCTATGGTATCGGAATTGGTCAAGCTGCGCTTCCGGGCGGGCGACAGACAAAAGGCGCGAACCGACGCGGATGCCCTGCTCGCTCTCTTTGATTCGCAAAGTGATAAGATTGTAAACATCTATCGGGCGGGAACGCTTCGCCCCCTTGCGGAGGCGTATCAGTCGATGGGCGACACGGCTGCCGCACTGGCAGTTTATAAACGGGCTGTTGAAGAAGGCGTTGAAAACCCCAATTCCAGACCGCGCGCCGAAGATTTGTCCGCCACCTGCCTCTCAATGGCCTTGCACGGGGTAGAGCCTGACGCTGAACTATGGACCAGCATTCGCCAGATTAACGATGGATTGGGAGACCCGTGGTAAATATGAAAAATCCTCTGCCCATTCTCTACACACTTGC
>CAZSXL010000105.1:0-4270 GCA_964611225.1 uncultured Gammaproteobacteria bacterium | reverse complement strand
CCAAAAGATTCATCTAGAACAAAGATGGGATCCTTAGGGCCTAGGAAGTTATCTGATCCACCTTGATACATTAAGGGATCGGTCCAAAACGATTCAGGCAGTTCAGCACCACGTGCTTTACGAACAAGTTCAACATGATTCACATAAGCACTGCCATCGGCCCACTGGTAAGCGCGAGGGAGAGGAGAAGTCATCAATGTGGCATCAATTTGGATGATATGCAGAACTGGCTTAATCATATCAATGAAGTTTTAGAACATGACATGTTTGAATTAGCAACCTCACCTTTATCGCATTTGATTGATGAAGCCGGTGTTGCTATGATGAAAGCAATCTATAATAATCATTTAGACCCTTTAAAAGATAAGCTGTTAGAGCAACTCAGTCAAAGCAATGATCTGATTAATCTTGCTGAATATTTTGGAAATAGTGAATCTAAACGCTACTTAAGACAATTACAGCAGTCTTCTGACTTAAGCGTAGATGTATTACCCTTTTCAATACCCGATAATATGCATGACTTATTGCTACTAGCGGATACTGTGCCTGACAAGCCATTTCCCACTGACGGGGACAAGCCAAGTGCCGAAGCTTTGGATGCCCTTTGGGAGTTAATAAGAATACGCGCCGATTCCAATAACTATCAATCCTTTCAACCAACCCCACTGCCCAACGCTGGACAATCCCCATCATTATATCCACACACAGAGATAGATATTAGCTATGGTCAGCGGGACTCAACTAAACATTTAGAACGCGCGCATTTAGAAACGTTAGTATCGACCTCAAGCGATATCACCTCAACCTCGAATACAGTAAGACAGCTTGATTTTTCCAATATCCCTGCGTCTGCTGGTGAAGATGAAGTAACCCATCTTCAGTCGCCGTCATCATTATCGAAAGAAAGACGGCTTGCATTATGGCAACGCTTATCAGCCACCGAGCAACAAACACTATTAGACTTTGCGCGAGACAAGTCATATCACTTATTCGTCTATGACGACACGTTACTTGAGCGTTTTAGCACACACTATATTGCTTATCAGGTATCCATTGCTTGCCCTGCCGAAGACGGTTTTCGCGAGGCTGTAGATAAGATAGTACGCGGTGAAACCGGTCCAGGCTCATCGCATCTGCTCTTGGACATCGGTGCAATCCTGGTGCCATGTGACGAGTTGAACCTCGAAGTAGCTATTAAAGAACGAATGATCGACAGAGAAGACCTTTTGACAGTCAAACATGAACCAAGCTTACATCATGGTGTTGTATATCCATTCTCCTCAAGTTCTAGTCCTACGGCACGCCATAACTCAAGCCCACCACGCTTGAGCTCAAACCCTCACTGGGTGCTTAGCACCAATCCGTTTAGTGCACAACAAAGTGAGGCCGCTATGCTTGCGGAGGCGCTTGACGATAACGAAGAATGGGAGATCGCTGAAGCCTTAGCATCCATACTGGCACTGGAAACAAGCGAAGCTGAGACTGTGCCTCAACATATAAACCCACATATGCGTTAGTGACGCTATTGTGCTTAATATGAGTGTGCATTATAATTGCCCAGCTATTTTTGTAGATATAACAACAATGCACACCACTTTCATTTAACAAACACAGGTATTCAAACCATGGCCTACTCTGATGACGACTTCCTATCTTCTGAAGAAATCTTTGACTTTGGTGATACGCCAGTTTTCGCCTCAACCGTAACATCGAGTAGCAGCTCCCAAATGCCTACGAGCTCATCTTCCTCTCATCCGGCATATGAGCCCTCTTTGCTAAGCTCGTCTTCCTCATCAACCCCGGCTATCACCATGGGACAAAATGCAATCATTCCTATGCCAAACCCAACGGTCGGCTACATCGAAGCGTTCAAGGGGCACAGCAGCGTATTGAGCGATCTGGCTTCATTCCTTAGCGTTAGCTCAGTAGAGACGCCTGATTTAAAACCGATACGCACCCGTTTGAATACTATCCACGCAGGCTATATGCCGGATACTACGCCAGCTGCCACTCAAATCAAAGCTGCGCTACACGCTCTGTTAAGCCCAACCCCTGCGTTCACTGAACAAGCACTGATTACCCAGCTACTTGACTACTTGTGGCAAATACCTACGTCTGCCCATATTAATCTGCTCGCAAGTGTTATGGATGTGAGTACAGAGGATGGTTTAAACTTTGACACCTATTTCAAATTCTTATGCCATTTTACCGCGCGCTGGAAGGACATACTGCATCTGGTGATGGTTCAGGATGAACATAAAAAAATTACTATCCTGCCGGCTTTTACTAAAGCCGTTCAAGAAATGACTTCAGTAAGTCAGATTGAAACGCATATACACAAAGAGAAAAATCGTTGGGGAGATACTCATACTGCAAACGACACGGTTGTTGGTCGACTAAGAGAACAATGAGTGCGGCGTGAAGCGATTGCAGCACAGCATGCTACCATGATAAAAATCCAGTGGTGCAGTGACCGTTGCCAACAAGGCGAGTATAAGCTTGCGCTTGCATCGATACGTCCACTCCACGAGTTTATTGCTGCAATCAGTGCACTACCTTATAATACCTTCGATCATTATCAATCCACCGCCTTCGAGTCATTGAAGCTATTATTACCGTATTTTTCACCCACTGATTTTGAGCAGTTTGCTGAGTCATTCCGGGGAACCATCAGCTACCTAGCACAAATTCAAGCTTCGATTGATGAGTCTGCCTCAGATGCACGTGGTAGTATAACACCCGGGGAACGAGGGGAGCTGCATGCTAAATTTGTAAAATTAGCACACGCCTTCAAAGCTGAACCCTGGCTTCTACTGGCCATGGACCATGGTCAGAATCACAAAACTCTAAACTCTTTGGTGCGGATAGTCCCGCCTCTAGAACTGGTTCAAGCAACCACAGCGGCGCTACAATCAAATCAACCAGAACTTGCGCAACTTATAGTACAAGAGCGATACAAGCGCCATCAGTATCGCCAAGACCACAGCCTTTTTCCTTTCCTTCCGCCCTTTGTGCAAAAGCCAACATTGGAAGAAATGCCCTATGTGTGTGACTTCAGGTTCTGGGAGCTTAAGCATCCTGTCACAACCCCTGATGGCGGTAAGTACGAAAGAGACGACATGTATGCGTATATCTACCGATCTCTACAACAAGAGGGAAAACGCTTATACGACCCACTCACGGAGAGTCGGCCCACACTTGAGGAACTAGCGGAGATGCCTGGGCTTGAAGTAGCCGACCCGCTCACAGGGAATCCACATACAATTAAAGAACTACTCACAGAAATGCCTGATCTTAAAGAAGCGCTTGCCGTTCGACGCGAAACAGAAAAGCAAATGAGGGCCGCGGCCCAGATGCTAGCGAGTAGTCAGACAGAAGCTGGGTCACCAATATCTGGATCACCGGCGTCTTATTCACCTACAAGGCTTAGTTCATCACCTAAAGCAACTACATTCGGCAACACCATGAATCCAGCCGGGTCTAGTACTTCAAACGCCCATGATGTTGTACGACCATTGACGCTCGCTAAAACACCTGCTTTGGAGCATTAGTCTCAAGTGAATACCCTTTCCCTCTGGGGAAGGGTATGACGGCTAGACTGGTAACACATAAGACCCGGATGGTAGGTGATCCTCCCACAAACCCAAGGGAAGACGCCTCCTTTTCCGACTAAAAATTTTATTCAATACTATACTTTCAAGATTGGGTAGGGTTACAATTCAACCTTGAACCCTGGCCAACGGAGAGAGGACGCCAGCGATGACGCTTAGTCACCAACAAGCAAGTCTAGAAAAAGTGACCTGGTCTCAGGTTCGTAAGGATGTCCATAAAGTTAATCCCGAACTTGCCACCATCATAGATGAAATCGACCCCGGCAAGGAGTTACCCTTCTATCGGGCGAGGTATCCGTTTGGGGAAGTGATTTTTGATGAACAGCTGCGTCTGCCAACACCGAGCGGCACTGTCGTACCCGTATCTGATCCCAAAATTAGCGATGAGGTCCGCTCTGATCTCAATTATACCGGGACCATGCCGATAGGGGTGGTCTTAGATCGCAGTATAGAGCTCTGTATTAAGCCTGAAGATAGCATCATGCCTTGGGTATTGATGAAAAAAGGTAGAATTTTTGGACTGTGGCGGGGCTTAGAATTTGAACCGGAAAGTTCCTATCACACCACGCTCTGGCTGATGGTCTCAGGCATGACCACGGGTTTTGTTTTGCCAAGCATTGCAGATACCGCAGCCTATAAAAAGCTAGCTAAGGCGAGGG
>CAZSXL010000104.1:0-4377 GCA_964611225.1 uncultured Gammaproteobacteria bacterium | reverse complement strand
TTGAAACCCAGTCACTGTCTTCCAACCTTTTTCACGAAATAACAAGCGCGTTTCTTGGGGATCCAGGTTAAATTGTTCAAATGGTACTTTAGAGTTATCTAATAATTCAATCGGCCCACCCAGTGCCCATGGTTTTTGATCCAATAGTAATTGCACGCCTGGATGTGCTGGATCGCTAGTACCAAACACCTTGGCAGCAACTTCCTTAGCATCGTAAGTATATTTATCTTCCACTACCAATAAAGCAATCGGCTGCTGATCTTCTGCCACCAACATCACCTCTTCACCGATCGTAATATCATTGGCAGTAGTTTCATCGACAGTCAACATAAATGGAATCGGCCAAACGGTGCCATCGGCTAGTTTCATCTCCTGCACCACACCGTTAAAATTAGCCTGGTTCATAAACCCCGTCAACGGACTAAAGACGCCACGGGCAATATTCTTCACATCCTTTACTAACTCTTCATCTAAGACAATGTGGCGTAAGGTGCCAGCGCGTTCACGCCAACGGTTAGCGTCCACGTCGTGCAAGACACGATTCACCAGTACATTGCCATGTGGGGGTAATGCCATAACGCAATCTACTAAAGCTTAATCCAAGTAACCGAGATTTTTTAGACGCTCTTTGATTTTATCCTCATCTTCTTTGGAATAGGTAGCATGGCTAGCAGCGTCTGGTGCGGCCTGTTTTTTCTTGGCTACTACCTGTTCTAAAATGTAACCGGCATAAGCGGATACATCTTTGAATTCTTTACTGTCTTTGACGATTTGTTCGAGATCAGCCAATAACTGATCACTGATTTGAATTGAGGCCATAAAATAAATCTAAATAGTGTTGTTTAACCTTATGCCAGTCGAATCGATCGGCCACACTTTGGCGGATGACGGTGGCAGAAAACGGCTGGTCCATACTATCCATACTGTGTTGGATGGCTTTGATCCAAGCCGTTACGTTACCAGATTCTACCAACAATCCAGTGGTTCCGTCAATCACTACGTCCTTCATTCCTTCTAAGTTTGCGGCCACTACCGGCAGTCCACAGGCACCGGCTTCTAACGCCACCATCCCCAACCCTTCCATGTTATCAGGCACGGTAATATTAGGCATCACTAAGGCTTGGGCCTGGCAGTAGTGTTGCGCCAAACTGGCAGGCGAAGCGATCCCATGAAAACGCACTTGGTCTTTAAGCTTGAGTTGTTCTACCAATAACTGACAACGTTTTAGTTCTGGCCCGCTACCCACAATGTGAAAATGGATAGCTTGATCTAATTTGGGTAAGACCTGTTCAATAAACCAAGCGCAGCCTTTGCGCTCTACTAACCTCCCCACAAATAATAAACACCGGTTCTTGCCTAAGGCGCTGTTGACCGGCCAATCGGTGATGTTAATGCCATTGGGAATCACCGTGCTGGGTACGGGCGTGACGGCTGCCGTCGCCCGGCTAACACAACAGACAGCAGACAACTTTGGTAGGCACCAGCGGATATAGTGCTGATAACCAAACCGGCGGTATGTGACATCCAAACCATGGATCGTTACGGTCACTGGTTTCCGCGACCACCATTTTAGTAACACGCCTAAACCAGCTAATACGCCATCGCCTAGGTGAATAACGTCATACCGCTTAGCCAGCCAAAAGCTCTGGAGGATAGTCCGTGGTTTGGCTTTGACATTCAGCACGGTACAGTCTGCACCCAGCGCCTGGCTAAAACCATAACTAAAGGTTTCCATCCCACCAATGGCTGGCGGATATTTCCGAGTAATAAATAAAATACGCATGGTGATCTATTGACGACCCTGCAACTCCAACTTCTTGACCCGATACAACACTTCTTCCGTTACTTTACGATGCCAACCAATGGCTGAACCCAGCAAGCCGAGTACCAGGTTAATATATCCTAATAAAATGAACATGGCGCCAATCACAATGGATTGTAAATGCCCACTACCATTACCCATCAGATAGAGATAAAAAAACCGGATCAGCGGGATCATCCCTAGTGTAGTCAAGACGATACCAATCAGACCAAAAAACCGCAGCGGGCGAAAAATCACAATGTTGCGCACGATATTCCAACCGGCTTTCCAAATGTGATTCGGCACATTTTTAATCAGACGCGATGGGCGTTCTACCTTACGATCCGCAATGGGTAACTCCAACATCGCCAAACCTTGGTCTTGCGCCGACAGCAAGGTGGTATGCACATAAGTATGGGTGGAATAGACGCTCAACTTTAAAGCGGCTTCCCGACTGTAGGCTCGAAAACCGGTAGAAACATCATACTTTGGTAACCCAGCCCATTTGGTCATCACAAAACTACCGACTTTATTCAAGAAACGATTTTTGGTCTGCATTAATTTACGTGAACCAATCACGATGTCAGCACGTTGCTCCAGGATCGGTTGAATCAAGTCACCAATTTTAGATTGGTCATAATGATTATCACCATCGGTATTCACAATGACATCGGCTCCTCGTTCTAGGGCCGACCATAACGCGCGCTGAAAACTGCGCGCTAAACCCGCATTATGCATGTTCGACAAAACATAATCAGCACCAGCTGCGCGCGCCACTGCTACTGTGTTGTCTGTTGAGCCATCATCAACAATCAATACTTCCACGCTATCTACACCCGGCAGAGTACGTGGAATTTCATGAATAACGGCGGCTAAGGTGTCAGCTTCGTTATAACACGGTATGGTGACAATCAATTTCATGGCCGACCAACGGAATAATAGTCGAACCCTAATTCTTGCATCGTTTTTGGTTTTAATAAATTACGACCATCAAATACCAACTGCCCTTGCATTAGGGATTTTATTTTCACCCAATCCAGCTCTTTAAATTCCTTCCATTCCGTCACCACTAAAACGGCACTGGCAGCACGAGCCGCATCATACGGATCTTCGGCGTAGTAAACCGTGTCTGGCAACACTTGCCGAGCTGCTTCGGTAGCCTGGTAATCAAAGGCCCGCACCTGCGCTCCATCAGCTACCAGCTGCTGAATGACATCAATGGCCGCTGATTCTCGAATATCATCGGTATTATCTTTAAAGGCTAGACCCAAGACGGCAATGGTTTGTCCCTTTAAATCCCCTAATTTATTTTTCACCCGTTGAATGAAATGCTTACGCTGACTACTGTTCACTTCAATCACCGATTTCAGCAACCGAAAATCATAACCCGAAGCGCCCGCCATTTGATCCAATGCCGAGACATCTTTGGGAAAACAGGAACCGCCCCAACCAATCCCGGCTTTTAGAAATTTTGGTCCAATGCGATGATCTAAACCAACACCATAAGCCACCTCTTCGATATCGGCGTGCATGCGCTCACACACTTGAGCAATCTCGTTAATGAAAGAGATCTTTGTGGCTAAGAAAGCGTTCGAAGCATATTTGATCAGTTCGGCCGATTCTACAGTGGTCACCACTTTTTGACTGCGGATCATCTTGAACACATCCAGCATGACATCACTAGCGCGATCACTGCGCACCCCAATCACTAAGCGATCGGGAGAAAAGAAATCATCCACCGCACAGCCTTCACGCAAAAACTCTGGACAGGAGGCATAATCAAAATCCCCCTGATAATGCTGCTTAATAATTTTTTCAACCTGTGCGCCTGTACCCACCGGTACGGTCGATTTGGTCACCACCACTGCATAATGACTCATTAACTTAGCTACCCCTTCGGCAGCTGCAAACACATACTGTAAATCGGCCGTTCCTTCCGGAGAAGACGGCGTCCCGACCGCAATAATAACCACTTCACTAGTAGGAATGGTCTCAGCTAAATCCGTCGTGAAGCGTAGTCGTCCACCCTGACTATTGCTGTGCACAATCGCCTCGAGACCGGGCTCATAAATTGGCACGATACCCTTATTCAGACGACTAATTTTTTCTGCACTAATATCTACACAGGTAACCATGTGTCCGACTTCTGCCAAGCACGCACCGGTGACTAAACCAACGTAACCAGTTCCAATAACACTAATCTGCATGGGCAGTACTATAGGAGATTACCGGGTCACTGTCAAGGTTATAAGACTCTGCCGACACTAGCATACGTCAGTACCCGGCTACCAAGCATGTCCGCTACGGTTTGCTTTAAGCCTTCATCTAAACCGATCACTGGAAACCAACCTAAGCGTTGCTTACCCTTAGCGATATCTGCCACTCCCGGTTTATTTAAAAATGGTAATGGCGCAGCAAATTGAATTTGCGATTTGGATTCAGTAAAGGCAATTATTTTTTTGGCAATATCTAATAACGTATAGCGCTCTGGGCTACCTAAATTCACTGGGCCATCAATTTTATAATTCATCAACTTCAGCAAGATTTAATTCCTCTAATAGTGATTGATAATATTT